>CANFKN010000015.1 GCA_947447385.1 Microbacteriaceae bacterium | reverse complement strand
CATTTTGCGACTTCGAGAATGAAACTGAAAGAGCTTCTTTGCCGTTTACACGGGCAATAGTCGTAATAGGTGCGTTTTCAAGCTTCACCTTTGCGATGTCGCCGATAGTTAGTGGCTTAGGAGCTGGTGCTGGTTTAGCAACGGGGGCTTGGGTTGTGCCGAAACCTGATAGGCCTGACTTGCCTGCAGACGGAATCGCTGCCGATGTCTTCGAGGCTGACGGCGCAGAGGCACTTGCCCCAGAAGTTGAGCTGATTAGTGGCAAGGCTTTGACTGCCGCTACTGAGTTAACCGCTGAACCGATTTGAACGCTGAGCGTGCCCTTCGAGTCGGTCACAGTGCCTCCAGGCAGAATCAAACCGTTGCTGGTTAGAGCAGTGGTGATTGATTGCGATGAAAGACCAGCTGCGGCCATTTTGGCAGTGTCTAGCTTTAGGTTCAGGCGCTTGGTCGAGATGCCGTCAACGGCAATGGCTCGGAGGTCAGAAACATTGCCAAAAACTTCGTTCGCACGAGCCGTAATGGTTTTGCCAAGTTCTTCGTTAGAGCCAGAAAGCGAAGACACACCAAGTGAAATGATTGGCACGCTGTCGAATGAACCGATGGTTACCTTTGGTTCGGCACCGGTCGGCAATGTTGCCTTGATGGCTGAAACTGCGTTCGTGAGATTCTCTTGCAACTTGGCATTAGTGATTCCGTAGTCAAAGGTGACTCGCACGATTGAGATGTTGGCCTGCGAGGTCGAACTGCTCTCGGTTAGGCCACTTAGCTGCCTAACCGCGGTCTCAATTGGTTGGCTAATCTGCTGGTCAATAATCTCTGGTGATGCTCCCGGTAGGGCAGTCACGATAGCGGCCTGAGGGCTGTCGAATGACGGAATCAGCTCTTGCTTGAGCGAACCCATTGACAAGAAACCAAAGAGCGCTACGACGATGGTGATAAGTGACACCACCGAGCGGTTTGCGAGGCTTAGCTTAGCTAGTTTGAACAATGAAACTCCTTGGTTCGATTACAGAGGAAGCTGAGTCAAAATGCACGACTGCAGAGATACAACACTAAAAGTGAGGGTTTTATTCACCGACCACGGCAATTGGCATAGTAACGGCGAAGTCCCCAGGTGCAACACTATCGCTGCGCGCCTCCTTGGCGAATATTCTCGCTATAAATGCGCAAATGAGAAGCAAAACGACAGGAATAACAAACGCTGTGCGAATGTCGGCGCTCTGGGCAACTGCACCAATCACGACTTTGGCGACAATGATCATCATTGTTTGAGCGAGGCTCATTCTCGCCATTACCGTTGCAGTGTCGAGACCTTTCACGTGGCCACTTGCGCTAAAGAACGAAGGCACCAGGCTTGAGCACCCCAAACCTGCTAGCGCCCAAAGACTCGACCCGACTAGCGCGCTGCCGAGCGGGTCTAATGAGGCAATTGCTGGCGCGAACAACACGCTTGCACCTAAACCAACGAAAGCGAGAGCGCCGCCAAGCGTGGCTAACTCGCTCATGTGCCAGATTTTCGTGATTCGACCGAGTGATAAACGGCCGACAATCATAAAAATCATGAATGCCGTGTAGGGCACCGATCGCAGACCCACATCGTTGATTCCCAGCGCATCACGGCTAAAAATTGCGCTCCAGTCGATTAGGGCCAGTTCTGGTGCAACTGCAACGAAGAAGCCAAAAGAAAGCAGCCAGACGCGCATCGGGGTTTTCAGCAGCGACACCCGAGCCACCTGTTTGGTGCGTTCAGCTTGGTGCGACTCGTTTTTATTCAGGATGAACTGGCTCGCTACGAAGAAGGCAAATAGGCAAATCGCTGCAATGGCGATGAAGTGAACTTGAATAGTAACCACGGTGGTCAAATAACCTGCAACGGCTGCCGAAATCATCGCGCCAATGGCCCAGGTGCCATGAAAACGGCCGATGATGATCTTCTTGATGGCGTTCTGCAAAATCACAGATTGAGAGTTGATGCTGATGTTGAAGCAGCTCATGCAAAGTGCCCACAAGATGTTGGCAATAAAAAACAAGAGGGGTGCGGTTATAAAACCCAGCGAGCAAAGAATCAAAGTAACGGCCGATGCCATGACTTGCGAGACGCGTTGTGCGCCGAATCGAGCTATCAAGCGATTTGCACTTGAAAGCCCAACGATAGAGCCGACAGCGGCGAAGCCCATAATCAGGCCCCACTCATTGAAATCGACCCCAATTTGTTCAATCATCTCAGGCACGCGCGGAATCTGAGTAGTGGTGATGACACCTTGAAAAAAGAACATCAACAGAAGTGCTCGCTGCGAAACGCGGGCGCGCTGTTGTGAAACTTTAGACATGCTTCAAAACTACCGCTTTATTTAGTTGGTGTTGGGGTTGCGGTCGAAACAGCCTTAGCGTAGTTGACCTTCAAGCTGCCTGAATCACGAGGCATCAACTCGACCCAGGTGTTACCCGGCGCTAGCAGAACCGGGTTGCCAGCGTTGTCAACCAGATGAATCGGGTCATCTTGATTAGCTTTCTTGAACTTGACGGCTATTGCTTTGCCATTGCTGAACACAACGCCACTGCCGCCACCGATTACGACTGTGCGAGGCACGAATCCGTACTTAAAGTCCTTATAAGACGTGTCAATTTTGGTTTTCAAGACCACTACGTTGGCAGCGTGGAGTTGCTTGCCATCCGAGGCGTCTTTCTCTTTGGTGCCGTACTGGCTTCGTAGCCAAGTGCCACTGGTCGCATTCCATTTCCAGGTTGGTTTGCCTGCCGGAAAAGACACCGAGAGGTCAACTGTCGCTTTGCCCTGCAACGATGCTGTTGAACTGGCTGCGTCTGTTGCAAAACTGAACTGTTGGCCAGGAGCCTTTATGCTTTTGTGTTGGCTTGCCAATTTTTGAGCGTGAACCATAACGTTGTGAGGTGCTTCGCGGTCAGAGACCCTTTCAAAAGTGCCCTTGCCGAGCTGGTTGGTTTCGTTAGTGACAAACACATCTGTCGCCTGCATTGCAACAACGAAAGGTTTCTGACCGCCACTGAAGCTGATGATTCCGCCGAACGGAGCACCCAAGTCTGGGTCCATCGGTCGAACTGATCTAACTGGGCCAAACTTTGTTGGCAGGTTTGATTGCCAAATAGCCAAGAAGCGAGTCATGCCACCTTCAACCATTTCTTCAAACACAATGTCTGCTTGGTTAAGAGCATTTTGCGGGCGAGCTGCCTCTGAGTTGTCAACCTTGCCCATGATGGCTGGGCCGTTTAGAAAGGCGTTAGTGCCCTTAATGTAAGCAATGCCCGTTAGCGGAGCAGTTTCATATTCAATGGTTGGAGTCGGCGAGGCCGAGGTGGAGCTTGATTGGCTATCGGTTGGTGAGCCCGCAGGTTTCGCAGAACACCCCGAAACGAGAAGCGCGATTACCGCGGCGGTGGCCACTAAAGAAGAAACTGCTGATTTGCTAAAAGACATAGTTCGAGATTAGGCGAGGCAGAGGTGCACGCGCGAGCGACACGCAATTAATTTGTCATCGACTCAAGAATTTCTAGCAAAAGCTCATATGAGGTTTCGGGGTTGACAATCGCAAAGCGCGCGTTGGGGCGCCCCTTGTGTGAGCTTGGCACAACAAAGGCTGTTCCCTCAGCCAACAACCTTGCCGACCAGGCATCGTAATCGGCCAAAACCCAGCCAGCTTTCTCAAAAACAACCACAGAGAGCTCGGGTTCTCGAACCAATAACAGGTCGGGTCGGCGACGAATCTCGTCTGCTATTTTGGCAGCCAACTTAATGTTCGATTCAACAGCTTCTCGATAGGCGCTAATGCCGTGGGTCGCAAGCGAGAACCACAGCGGCAACCCGCGAGGCCTTCGAGTGAGGTTATATGCATAATCGCTTGGATTGAAATCTCCAGACTCAGTCAAGGTTTCTAGGTATTCACCGTGTTGGGTGTGAGCAGCCCTACCCAATTCCGGGTTTCTGTAGATCAAGGCACAGGCATCGAACGGGGCAAACAGCCATTTGTGGGGGTCAACGATAAAACTATCCGCTCGCTCAACGCCTGCGAAGAGTGGTCGAGTGGCATCTGCCAGCATTCCCGCCAAGCCATATGCACCGTCAACGTGAAACCAAATTCCTCGTTCGTTCGCTACTGCACCAATCGACTCAAGTTCATCCACGATGCCAAAGTTTGTCGTGCCAGCCGTCGCAACAATCGCAAAGACATCATCGCTCGAGTGTTTTAGTGCGGCTTCAACGGCCGCGCCGGTGAGCTTGCCTCTGGCATCGACATCAACTTTGATCAGTTCGATGTCCATCACGGCCGCAGCCGCCTTGAGTGAAGAGTGAGCTTCAGCGCTGCAGATCGCCTTCCACTGGGCAGGCATCGAGAGACCGTTTGCTACCCGTTTAGCCTTTGCGGTGTGGCGCGCAGCCACTAGAGCGCTAAGGTTGCCCAGCGTGCCACCCTGCACAAAAACACCACCCGCACTCGCTGGCAGATTTGCCTCACGCGCCAACCACGCGAGCACTTCGTTTTCGGCATAAACCGCGCCGGCACCTTCCATCCATGAGCCGCCATAGATAGCAGAGGCTGAAACGACGAGGTCGAAGAGTTTAGAGGCAGCTGTAGGAGCACAGGGTATGAATGATAAGTAGCCTGGGTGGTCAGTCGATATCGTCGCAGGTGCTAGCACATGCTCGAATACGCGAAGTGCCTCTTCGCCACCGATGCCAGCTTCAGTAATAGTAGGGCCAGCGTGTTCGGCTAGATACTCAAAACTTTGCGGCGAATCTAGCGGAGCCGGCTCATATTCGAGTCGAGTTCTTGCATATTGAAAGATACCCTCGCGAAGGGCAATGCCTTCACTGTCAGACTTGTGCATTTTCAAAGTCTAGGCCCGCTTGTAGCGCGACCCCAGAATTCATTGATTGGCAAGTTTGTGACGGGCGTCGCGTCGCTTCTTCTGCTCGGCTGGATCTGGAACAGGAACGGCCGCCAACAAACGCTGGGTGTAGGCATCTTGTGGTGATCGCAATATTTGGTCGCGGTCGCCAACTTCGACCAAGCGACCCTGTTGCATAACGGCGATTCGGTGAGCAAGAATCTCAACCACTGCAATGTCGTGGCTGATGAACAAGCAGGCAAACTTCAAATTCTCTTGAAGCTCTTGTAGCAACTCGAGAAATCTTGCCTGAATCGAAACATCAAGGGCAGACGTCGGTTCGTCGGCAATCAGAATGTCTGGGTTCAAGGCAAGAGCACGGGCGATGCCGACACGTTGGCGTTGGCCACCAGAAAGTTCGTGAGGGTAGCGGTTGCGATAAGACCGAGGCAACTCAACCATGTCTAGCAGCTCTTCGATTCGTTTTGCGAGTTCGTCACCCTTGGCCTGCTTGGCTAAGAACAACGGCTCGCCAATGCTCTCGCCGATTGGCAAACGTGGGTTAAGCGATGATGCTGGGTCTTGAAAAACCATGCCGGTGTGGCTGCGAGCAGTCTGCAAGGTCTTCTGATTGGCGTTGCTCAAGTCGATTCCCGCAACACTGATTGAACCAGATTTGATTGGAATCAGGCCGATAGCAGCTCGACCGATCGTGGTTTTTCCTGAGCCTGATTCGCCAACCAACCCAAGAATTTCACCAGGGTAAATTTCAAAAGTGATGTCTTTAGCCGCCGTGAATGCTGGCACTCTACCGCGCTTAGGGTATTGGATTGTCACATCTTGCAGACTCAACACTGGCGTGGCATTTTGGGCGACTTCGAGTTTGCGACTCTGAGCTGAGCCCAGCTTCGGCACCGCAGCCAAGAGTTGTTGGGTGTATGGGTGCTTTGGTCGGTTGAAGATGTTGTCTGCAGTGTCGTGCTCTACTGTCACACCGTCTTTCATCACCAAAATGTCATCGGCCATGTCAGCAACAACGCCCATGTCGTGGGTGATAAGCAAGATGCCTGAGTTCAACTTAGTTCGCAAGTCACGCATCAGGTCGAGAATCTCAGCCTGCACGGTTACATCGAGCGCAGTCGTTGGCTCATCTGCAATCAACAGAGCAGGGTCACACGCCAAAGCCTGAGCAATCATGGCTCGTTGCTTTTGCCCACCAGATAGTTGGTGTGGGTACTTGTCAAAAGATGCTTCTGGGTTTGGAATATCCACCATCTTGATCAGTTCGATAGCTCGGGCTTTCGCAGCGACCGGACCCATAGAAAAGTGCACTCTCAAAGTTTCGACAATTTGAAAGCCGATGGTATAAACCGGGTTCAGGGCAGTCATTGGCTCCTGAAAGATATAAGCAACTTCTTTGCCACGATATTTTCGAACTGTTGCTGGCGAAGCTGTGAGCATATCAACGCCCTTGACCTCGACTTTGCCACTTATGCGGGCGTTGCTGGCAAGCAAACCCATCAGCCCCATCGAGCTAGAGCTTTTGCCTGAACCTGATTCGCCTACGATGGCGAGCGTCTGGCCAGGCATGATCTCATAGTTCATGTCGATGGCAGCGGGGTACCAGGTTCCGTCCACCCAAAAGTCAACGTTGTAATCAGAAACCTTTAGAACTGGCTCAGACATTTTTGGTGCTCTTTTCATCTATTAGATTGCCTGCGAAGATTGATGCATGAACAGTGTTGAAATTTATCGACCAAAGGGCAACTTGGCTTGGGGCTTCAGTGCTTTGGCACTCGACCTTCTCTTTGTCGTGCAAGCCGTCTTTTATGCCAATAGTGGCGACAACGTATTTTTTGATTTGGCTCTTGCTGCTTTGGTTGCAGCGGCAGCCTATTTGATTTGGTTGCGACCAAGACTTCTGTTGCAGAGCGACCACGTTGTTGTGGTCAACCCGTTCAAAACCGAGGTCATTGAATACCGTTCGATTACTGCTATCGAAACCAAGTGGGCGCTTCTGCTGAAGCATTCCGAAAAAACCACTCGCGTCTGGGTAGCGCCGGCTAATGGCAAAACCCGATGGATCACTGACAGCAATCAGAACTGGCGCTTTAGAAAATTGGCTAAAACCAAGGCAAGCACAAACCTGGTTGAAGTTACCAGTATGAGCGCCAGCCAAAATAGCGACAGTGGCGTTGCGGCTCGTCTTATTCAAGAGCGCATCGACTCTTTGCATTAGGCCCGTGCCTTCGATTCTGTGCCACGTAGGCGCTCTTTGAGCGAGATGCGACGTTTCTGTCGAGGGTCAAAGGCGTCACGCAAGCCATCGCCGATGAAGTTGATGCAAAGCGCGATCGAAATAATGAACAAGCCTGGCCACCAGAACAGCCACGGGCTCGTGCTAAATGAGTTTTGGTAACGGCTGATCAGCAGACCGAGAGAAACGTCTGGTGCCTGCACGCCGAAGCCAAGGTAACTCAACGCCGTTTCAATCAAGATTGCGCCCGACATGAGCAGGGTTCCAGCGACAATAATCACGCCAATCGCGTTTGGCAGAATGTGTTTGAAAATGATTCTGCGGTTTGACGCTCCTGCAATTCGCGCTGCGTCAACGAATTCGCGTTCGCGCAAGGTCAAGAACTCGGTTCGAACGAAACGAGCCAGACCCATCCACGCGAAGAATCCGAGCATTAAGGCAAGCGGCACAATGCCTAGGTTTCCGAATCTGAAGCCAATCACTGCACCGATAACAATCGTTGGTGTTACCAGAAAGACATCTGTGAGGCGCATCAAAATCGCATCAACAATTCCTCCGAAGAAGCCGGCGATAGCGCCGATTATTGTACCGAGGGCTACGCCTAGAATGCCCACGATGAACATCACCATGATTGACTGCTCAGCACCTCGAACAACTAGAGCGAAGTAGTCTGTGCCGATAACGTCGGTGCCCATTGGGTGTGCACCAATATGCATTCCCGTTCCGTCGATGAACGCCGGAAAAATGTCGAGAGTCGGGCAACCGGTGATGCCACCATTACAGGTCGCCGCAATCGCACCCTCGGGGTCAATATCGGTAATGCTGAAGTGCCACCAACCTGCGATAGAGATTGGGTCTTCTTTAGTTCCCAAGTGAATTCCAGAGGCAGTGTAGGCGAACAAGATTATGAAGATGAGCGCCACCAACGAGATCATGGCTGCACGGTGTCTCAAGAATCGCCGAAGAATGATCTGGCCTTGGCTGAGCCCTTCGGTCTCGCGCAGGGCAATCTCGTTCTCGTTTTTCTCAGAAGTCTGTTCGACAGGAGTCATTTTCTTTGCCATTGGCTTTACTTTCTGATTCGAATTCGAGGGTCAACGACGCCAAACAGCAGGTCGGCAACGAGGTTGGCCAAGACTGTGAGGACCGCTGAGATCATGAAAACACCCATGAATAGGTTCAAGTCATAGGAGGTCAGGGATTGGTTGAAAAGCATTCCCATACCTTTCCATCCGAACACACGCTCGGTGATGATTGCGCCACCAATAACACCGGCGAAGTCATTCACCAAAATGGTAGTAAGTGGCAGCATGGCATTTCGCATTGCGTGACGAACGATAACGGTGCGCTCAGTTAGCCCCTTGGCTCGTGCGGTGCGAATGTAATCCATGTTCAGAACTTCTAGCAGGCTACCGCGAGAAAAACGAACATAACCAGCAAACGAAATCAGAGTTAGAGCTAACGTAGGCAAAATCAGGTGCATTGTTGCATCAAGGCCGGTGATCCAGAAGTTTGAAAGCTGCTTCTCATTGAGCAAGTCGTTTGCCTGGCCGAGTGTTGGCACCGGGCGCTTGTTTACGGCATCAGAGCTAAAATAGCGTCCAAATTCACGCATGTACCTGTCGAGAATCAGCGGCAGGGTGCCAAGCAACGCTGTCAACACCGCAGTGCGAATGTTTTGGCGACGGTCAATATTCTGCACGAAGTAGCCTGCAACAGCGGCCAATGAGATAGTGATCACGAAGACCAGTAGAACGTTTAGAGCGCTGGCATTTGCCTTCATCAATAGCTGGAGTGGGTAGTAGCCAACGATAACTATGGCAGCAGCAATGATTGCTGCGCTCAGCGACTTTCTGTTCTCAAGGCCAGTTGAAATCTGAGTAACTATCACTGCCGAGACCAATGCCAAAAAGCCGACGCCAATAATTCCTAGCCCAGGGTGCACGAACCAGTGCGTCGCGCTGAGATATGAAAGCAAAAGCGCTACTCCCACGGTGACGCCGCCGAAGACGCTGAGTACGCGTCTTCGAGATCCACCGGTTATGCCGCCCATTATGAAACCGCAAATAGCCGCGGTTATGAGGGTTACTTCTAAGGATATTTCAGGTTGCATCAAGAAATCGTTGAAGCCGATGGCGAGGTATTCCTTTAGTAGCACAGCTACCCAAAAAATCGGCAATGAGAATAGTAGGAACGAAATGAAGGTCATCACATAGTCGAAGCGGCTGTACTGGCGAATTGCTGTGATCATGCCGATGGTGATGCCTAGAACGATTGCCAAAATGGTTGAAGCAATCACAAGTCTGAAAGTTGTTGGAATAGCGTTCCCGATCACATCGAGAACCGGCATGTGATCGCGTGTCATTCCTAGATTTAGCTGGCCCCATAGACCAGATACCACACCGCGCAGCCACATGAAGTAACGAATCGGCGGGGGAACGTCGAGGTGTAGACGGTGAATCATCTGTTGCATCAGATAATGCTTGTTTTTGGCTGTGCTCTCACCGAATATTGAAAGCGGGTTTGAGCTGAATGCTTCTAAGTTGTAGGCCATGAAACTAGCGCCAAAAACGATCAAAAGCATCATGCCAAGTCTGCGTGTGATGTATGCAAACAAAATATCTACCTCGCCGCAGCAACGTTGCTGCTTATTGCACTCATTGGTGCAGAAATTCTAAGTGTTTCTCGTTCTAAAAAGTCGGGGTATTCGGCGAACCGAATACCCCGACCTCAGTTAGTTTGCTAAAACCGAAGTTTTAGTAGTGCCACTGCCAGTAGTTCCAAACAGTGTTTGCGCCGATAGGGGCTGGCTTGATGTTCTTCAAAGCAGTCACGCTAGCGGTGATTGTTGGGTTCTGGTAGAGAGGTAGACCCCAGTACTTGTCGTGAACAATCTTGTCGATTGCAATACGCTTCGCAGTGATCTGTGCTGTGGTTAGGTAGTCACCCTGCAGGCTAGCTGCAAGTGAGTCAACTGCTGAGTCGCTCCAACCCCATACGTTGCTTGAGCCGTCAGTCTTGTATGTCTCAGTACCGTTACCCTGGCTGATGCTGTTTAGGCCGAAACCATACATGGTTACGTCATAAGCAACTTTTTCGTTGTCATTATTACCAAAGAAGTCGTCAGCGTTGTATTCAACAACTTCGATGCCGGCCTTCTTCTCTTCAGCAATAATCAGCGCAGTGATGTTACGGCGAGTCTGGCTGTCAGCGTGAGCCAAGTGCACTGTTACGCGGCTGTTGTCAGCTGATGCGCTCGAGTAGTACTTCTTTACTAGGTTTAGCGCACGAAGAGTGCGTGCTGCCTGGGTTCCTGCGCTGTATTCAGCAACGCCTGAAGCCTTAGTAATGGTGTTGTACTCGGCGCTGCCGGTGAAGGCAAACTGAGTGTCCATTGTCTTGGCCGATGTCATAACTGGCTTGATCAAGGTAGTGACCATCTGCTCACGTGGCAAGGCTAGCAAGAACGCGTGACGTAGGTCTTTTGCCTTTTGGCTGTTACCAGCAAATGGGCCAGTGTATGTGTCGGTTCCGCCGTTAGGAGCGTCGACGCGAAGGTCAAGGTGCGAGTAACCACCAGCAACCTTAGTTGTTACCTTGACTTTTGCCGCACCGATTCCAGTAAGCGCAACCTTGTCGTCGCCAGTTGGCAAAGTGTTGTAATAGACATCGATGTCACCGTTGCGAAGCGCTTGAACAGCAGCGGTGTTGTCTTCGATTACCTTGAACACAACTGTCTTGACTGGGTTGGTGGTTGCCAACTTCGGGCCTGAGTTGTACTTAGGGTTGCGAACCAAAGTCATCGAAACGCCATCAGTAGCCTTTGACACGATAAAACCACCGTTGCTGATTAGCAGCAATGGGTTTGTGCTCGAGCTGATGTTGCCTAGGTTGTAGGCGCTGTTCCACTTGGCCGCCATCTTCTGAAGGCGAGTAGTGTTCTTGGTCTTAAAGTCGCTCAAGAACTTGGCCTTAGCAGCCTTGTTTGCTGCGGCTGTTCCAAGCTTTGTCTTGCCATCGGCTAGCATCTCAAGAGCGTGAACCGGTGATGGGCCAGGGGCCAATAGCTGCCAGTCAGGCATTGGGTGGTCGAACTTGATGGTTAGTGACAAGTGGTCTGGACTTAGCGTTGGATTGCCAACAACGTGGTCTGCATAAGCTCCTCCATAGCCAACGCTGTCAAACGCTGGGGTTCCCTTTGATGGGTCACCAAGTTTTGCAGCGATTGAATAGGCGTTGCTCGCAGTTACGTGTGAGAGCAACAGGTCAACAGCGTCAATCGGAGTGCCATCTGACCAGACACGACCCTTTTTGATGGTGTAAGTGATTCTGAAGTCTTTGGCCGTGTTCTTGGTCACCTTCATGGTTCCGAAGGTGGTGTTCATGATCAGGGTCGGGTTGTCGTCGTAGTAACTGAAACCGGCGCCAGTCATGTAGGCAACCTGCGCGTTATAAGCAGTGTTGCCATCTGTGGTGCTCGAGTTGAGTGACGTGATTGGAGCTGTCGAAAGAATGGTTACAGTCGATTTGGTCGCTGCATCTGCAGGTGCCATAGCTACGGCAGCCAGACCAGTGGTGGTCAGAGCTGTAGCAGCAACGAAACCAAGCATTCGCACTAAGCGAGGTGCTTTCATGTGTTTCTCCTTGTTTGGGCAAGTAAGTTACTGCGAGCGGCATTGCTCACAATAACGCTAATAAAGTAACTCCACACTACGAGCATTTGTTCACCCCTAGTTAATAAATTCATCTACTTTCGCTTAGTTGTGACCTTTTCGTTATCTTTCTCAACGCTCAAAACTTTGCAATCGCTAGGCTTTAGCTATGCCTGAAACCTTGCCTGCTTGCCCTCTGTGCTCCTGCGAATACACCTATGAAATGGGTGACCTTTTGGTGTGCCCAGAATGCGCGCACGAATGGGCGGTTCAAATCGACTCGGATGCCTTCGGCGACACACCCCGCATCGTGAAAGATTCGGTTGGCAATGTCTTAGCTGATGGCGACACCGTCACGATCGCAAAAGACCTCAGGGTCAAAGGAAGCTCAACGGCCATAAAAGTTGGTACCAAAGTGCGCAACATCCGTCTTGTTAACGGCGCCGACGGTCACGACATCGATGCCAAGGTCGATGGTTTCGGGCCGATGATGCTCAAATCAAGCGTTGTTAAGAAAGTTTTGTAGAGTTCTGCAACTGAGGGCCTGGCAACGCAGGGCCTGGCAACGCAGGGCCTGGCAACGCAAGGCCTGGCAACGCAAGGCCTGACCCGACTTATTTGCTGTCTTCGCGCGTCAAACGTTGGGCAAAATACAGCGGTACGACTGAGATCAGCACAGTTGTCACAGCAACAACGTTGACCACGGGAGCCTTGCCTGGTCTGAACATGTTGTTCATGATCCAGATCGGCAGCGTTTCGACGCCGGCGCCAGCCGTGAAGGTTGTGACGATGATTTCGTCAAAGCTCAAGGCAAAAGCCAACAGCCCTCCTGCCAAGAGAGCAGCGCCAATTTGAGGCAGCGTCACTCGCATGAACGTAGTCAACACTCCAGCGCCGAGGTCTGCTGAGGCATCTTCGAGGTTTCGATTGGTGCGAGCAAGTCGAGCTAGCACGTTGTTATACACGGTCACGATGCAGAATGTAGCGTGAGCGATGATGACTGTTGCCATGCTCAACTGCATTCCAAGCACTGTTCTGAATGCGTTGTTCAGAGCTAAACCCGTCACGATGCCTGGCAGAGCAATCGGCAGAATAACCATTAGGCCGATCGACTCTTTGCCAAAGAACTTATAGCGTGAAAGCGCCAGAGCCAGGGCAGTGCCGAGCACTAATGCAATAATCGCGGCGCAAAGCGCAATAACCACGCTGGTCGTGAGGGCAGCGATTAGACCACTTGAACCAAAAGCTTTTTGCCACCACTCGAGCGTGAAACCTGGGGGTGGCCACTGCATGTTCATCGAGGTGTTGAATGAGTTGATGAAGACAATAAATAGTGGCAAATAAACGATCGCCAAAACTAGAGCCGAAATCGCTCCCAAAATTACCTTGGATGCCTTACCTATGCGCATTAGAGGTTATTCAGAGCTCCCGTGCGTTTTACCGCGGCGAGATAAACAAACATGATCGCGATGGGCACGAGTGCAAGGGCTGCCGCCATTGGTAGGTTGTTGGCGGTTCCAACGTTGGTATAAATCAGGTTGCCGAGCATCTGGTTAGCGCCACCAACAATGTTGATGGTGATGTAGTCACCGAGTGTTAGCGAGAAAGCAAAGATTGAACCGGCGATGATGCTCGGCATCACAAGTGGCAATGCCACACGCCTAATTGTGGTGAAGGTGTTTGCGCCTAAATCGCTCGATGCTTCGAGCAGGTTCGCTGGCAGTTTTTCTAAACCGCCATAGATTGGCAAAATCACATAGGGGAGCCACATGTATCCCAGTGTCATTGCAGCGCCAAAAAGTGAGTATCCAGGCGTGTCTAACCCAAATGGCTGAAGCAGCCACTGCAGAGCGCCCTTGTCAGAGAGCACCGAGCGCCAAGCATAAGCTTTGACGAGGTAGCTTGCCCAGAGCGGCAATAAAACCGAAATTGCTAGAATGCGCCCAAGGTTGGGCCCGGCAACTTTTGACATGAAGAATGCGATCGGCAGTGCGAGCAAGACGTCAATGACTGTGACGGCAAGAGCAATGCCGATGGTGCGAATCGTTACTGTGCTGTAAAGCGAGTCTGTAAAAAGCGATAAGACGTTGTCGAAGTTCAGGGCAACTTTTGTGTTGCCCGTGAACTCGTCGATTGTCCAGAACGCCGTTATCAAAAGCATCAGCAGAGCTGCGATATAGACGAGCCCTAGCCAAATCACTGGCCCCGAAAGAAGCAGAGCCAAGCGGGTCTTGGTGTTCTT
>CANFKN010000014.1 GCA_947447385.1 Microbacteriaceae bacterium | reverse complement strand
GGCAATTCGTGACGAAGTCTTGGCGCTAATTCGTCAGGCATAATCCTCAAGATAAAAGGTAACGATTTAGCAAATGTCAGTCATAATTGACTAATGCTAAATTCAACGCGCACAACCTTTGATTTCAAGGTCGCTGACCTCTCACTCGCCGAGGCTGGTCGTCACCAGATTCGCTTAGCCGAGAATGAAATGCCTGGTCTCATGGCCATTCGCGATGAATATGCTCCTAGCCAGCCGCTTGCTGGTGCGCGCATCGCCGGGTCGCTCCACATGACAGTTCAGACGGCTGTTTTGATCGAGACTCTAGTTGCTCTCGGTGCTCAGGTGCGCTGGGCTAGCTGCAACATTTTTTCAACTCAAGACGAAGCTGCCGCAGCTGTAGTTGTTGGCCGTGAAGGTAGCATCGATGCGCCAACCGGAACCCCTGTTTTTGCCTGGAAGGGCGAGAGCCTCGAAGAGTATTGGTGGTGCACCGATCGCATTTTCGACTGGTCGGCTGAAGCCAGCGCTGCGGGCCAAGATTTCACTGGCCCAAATTTGATCTTGGATGACGGCGGCGACGCCACCCTTTTGGTTCACAAGGGTCGCGAGTTTGAGTTGGCTGGCTCTGTGCCTGCAACCGGCGTTGACGACAGCGAAGAGTATGGCGTGATTTTGCAGTTGCTTCGCAAGTCGCTTGAGCTTGACCCGACTCGTTTCACCCGCATTGCCGGTGAAATCAAGGGCGTCACCGAAGAGACCACCACAGGCGTTCACCGTCTATATGAGTTTCACAAGCGCGGCGAACTTTTGTTCCCAGCAATCAACGTCAATGACTCAGTTACCAAGTCAAAGTTCGACAACAAATATGGCATTCGCCACTCGCTGCCTGATGGTCTAAACCGCGCTACCGATGTTCTGATCGGCGGCAAGACTGCCTTTGTTGCCGGCTATGGCGACGTCGGCAAAGGCGCTGCTGAAGCTCTGCGCGGCCAAGGCGCGCGAGTTGTGGTCAGCGAAATCGACCCAATCTGTGCGCTACAAGCTGCGATGGATGGCTTTCAAGTTGTTCAGCTCGAAGCAGTGATCGGCGACATCGACATCTTTGTAACAGCAACGGGCAACACCGGCATCATTCGCCCAGAGCACCTTCTCAACATGAAGCACCTCGCGATCATCGCAAACATCGGTCACTTCGACGATGAGGTTGACATGGCTGGCATCGCTCGAATCGAAGGTGCTCAAAAAATCGAAATCAAACCGCAGGTGCACGAATGGCGTTTGCCAACCGGTCGCTCGGTGTTGATTTTGTCTGAAGGCCGCCTAATGAACTTGGGCAACGCCACCGGGCATCCGTCGTTTGTGATGAGCAACTCGTTTAGCAACCAGGTGCTGGCACAAATCGAAATCTTCACAAAAAACTACGAAATTGGTGTTTTTGTGTTGCCTAAAACTCTTGATGAAAAAGTTGCAAGGTTGCATCTTGACGCATTAGGTGTTGAACTGACTGTGTTAACCAACGAACAGGCTCGTTACATTGGTGTTCCAGTGAGCGGCCCGTTCAAAGTTGACCACTATCGTTACTAAAAAGTAGGGGTGCCCCTTGCCACACAAAATTTTGGTCGTTGAAGACGAAATTGACATCAACGAGCTGATCACCGAAGAGCTTGAAAGCAAGGGCTATTTGGTTAAGAGCATCATGAACGGTGCGATTGCGGTCGAAACTTTTCGTGAGTTTGAGCCAGACCTAGTGTTGCTCGACTGGCAGTTGCCCGGCAAGAGCGGTATCGAAATCATTCGCGAGATTAAAGAATTCTCGATGGTTCCGATCATCATGGTTTCGGCAAAAACTGAGGTCACTGACCTCGAACTTGCCCTGAACGATGCCGGTGCCGAAGACTATGTTGAAAAGCCTTTCAAGTTCGAGGCACTTCTGAACCGCGTCAAGGTCAACCTAATGCGCCGCCCGATTACTGAGGCGAACAAGGTTTTGCGCATCGGCCAACTTCGCATCGACCTTGATGCTCATGAGGTCAAGCGCGATGAAGAAAAACTTTCTCTCACCCCTCTCGAATTCAACTTGCTCTGCACTTTGGCTGCTAAGCCAAACCTTGTCTTCTCGCGCGAAATGCTGCTCGATCAGGTTTGGGGTTATCAATACAAAGCTGACACTCGACTAGTGAACGTTCACATTCAGCGTCTGCGCAGCAAGATCGAAGAAGACCCAGAGAATCCGAAGTATGTTTTGACCGTGCGTGGAGCAGGTTATAAGGCTGGCTTGAGCTAAGTGAGTCGCAGAGGCCCAGCTTCTTGGGTGCTAGCGCTGCTGCGTCGCTCTCTGCAGGCGCGTGCGGTTCTTTTCACATTGCTGTTGACAACAGTTGCGCTCGTCGGCGTCGGCGGCTTTTTGTCTTATTCAATCGGTTCTGGTCTTTTCAACACTCGTGTTGACCAAATCTTGGTTGAGGCAAGTCGCGCAAGTTCTGACGTTCAGAACACCTTTGCTTCAGCTTCGGTCGCAAATCAAAGTGGCTTGCAAACACTGATGAACCAGGTTGTGCCCAACCTCGAGACCAGTTCAACAAGTCAAAGCCGCAGGGTTGCCCTCGTGCGAACACCAGGTCAGGTTACGACAACCTCACTGCAGAGCCCGATTTCGGCCGATCTTGAAATCGCTCTGATTCCCGAAGATCTTCGAGTTGCAGTTCAAGGCTCTGATGGCAAACTCAACTACATGTCGGTGGCTTTGCCGCAGGCCGATCGCACCACCCACCCCGGCCTCATCGTCGGTGCGCCAATTCGCATTCCAGTGGCTGGCAGCTATGAGCTCTATTTGGTTTATGACCTGCAGAGCGAGCAGAACACACTTGACTTTGTGCAACGCACTTTGGTTTTTGGCGGCCTGATTTCAATGCTGCTTATTGGCTTGGTTTCGCTTTTCATTACCAATTGGCTCGTCAGGCCAGTTTTGGTGGTCGCCCAGGTTTCAGAGAAAATCGCGGCCGGTGACCTTGGGCGTCGCATCCCCGAAAAAGGCCACGACGTTATTGCAGCTTTGGCGCACTCGTTCAACCGAATGGCCGAAGACCTCGAAACCCAGATCAAGCGACTCAAGCAGTTGTCTAACATGCAGCAGCGTTTTGTTTCTGATGTTTCACACGAAATGAAGACGCCGCTGACCGTCATAAAGCTCTCATTGAGTCGATTGAGCGAACAAAAGGCCAGCCTTGACGACTCTTCGGTTGCGCTGGTCGATCGCCTCGAACGCCAGGTAGATAAGTTTGAGATTCTGCTCAAAGGCTTGCTCGAAATGTCGCGTTTTGATGCCGGTGTTGCCAAGCTCGAAGTTGAAGTGAAAGATTTGCGCGAAGTTGCTGGCGAGGCCCTGGTGGGCATTCAGCCGTTGGCTGATGAGCGAGGATGCCAGCTGCGCATTCAACTTCAAGAGGTCAATTGCGAAGCTGAGATTGACCCGACTCGCATCGAGCGCATCGTTCGCAACCTTCTCTCTAACTCAATTATTCACAGCGGTGCAAAAGAAATTTTCATTGCGGTGGCAGCCAACGAAGATTCGGTGGCTGTGTCGGTCACCGATTATGGTTCGGGCATGACACCTGATCAGGCTGAGCACGTCTTTGACCGTTTCTATCGAGCCGACCCTTCGCGAACCAAAGAGGGAACCGGCTTGGGCATGGCGATTGCTCTCGAAGACACGAGCCTGCACAATGGCAAACTTGAGCTGTGGACCTCACTCGGTGAAGGAACCTCGTTTAGGCTCACCCTGCCACGCCGTGAGGGCGACCACTCAGGTGACTCACCGTTGCCACTGCCGCCGCTGCCAAAATCGCCACAAAAAACTGCAGCGGCCAAGGGGTCAAATTGATTAGGCCAGAGAGTTCATTGCAATCTAAAGGGCCTGCGACCGGTTCGACTCGCGCCGCCCGATCGACTCGCTCGAACGGTGCGACGCGCGCTACGCGTTCGACTTTTGCCAAAATCGCCTCAGCGACCATTGCAACCGCAGCCGTTCTTGGCTTTCTGACGGGTTGCGCTTCGATTCCCTCAAAGGGCACGGTGCAGCTCGGCCCAGACATCGCCGAAAATTCCACGAGCGACTTCTTGTATTTCTCACCTTATGAACCGCCGATTGGTGGCACCATAAACGACATCATGTCGGGTTTTCTGAGTGCCGGCACTGGTCCGCAAAATGACTACGCTGTGGCGCGCGAATATCTTGCAAACAACTTGAAAACCACTTGGTTGCCCAACGAGCGCGTCGTTGTGGTCGATACCAGCCCTGAAATCACCATCGACTCGGTCGGCAACACGGCGAGCGTAAAAATCCATGCGAGCGCTTTCATCGATAATGCCGGCCGCTTGACTTTGGCTTCTAGCGCTGCCACTGACAACTACGAATACAAACTCGTAAAAGAGATTAACGAGTGGCGCATCACTGAGGCACCAAATCTAACGATTGTGAGCCGCCCAGTTTTCGATGTGGTTTTCAAAGACTATTCGCTTTATTTCTTTGATGCGCAACGACGTTACCTCGTGCCTGATACCAGGTGGTTTCCTTCGCGTGCGTCAACTGCAACCCGTTTGGTCAATGGCCTTATTGCTGGGCCAGATGTCTGGCTCGAGGGTGCGGCAATCAACGTCATTCCTGCCGGAACCCGCTTGGCAATCGATGCCGTAACCATCAGCGATGGCGTCGCTGCCATCGATTTCAACAGCAAGTTTCTCTCTGTGACCCCGCAGGTTCGAGGGCAAATCAAAGCACAGATTGAGGCGACGCTTTCTCAGATCTCTGGCGTTCACGCGGTGCAAATTTCTGTGGATCGAAACATCCAAGATATTTCTAACTTTTCAGCTTGGAGCCTACCGAGTGTCGCGATCGCCCCGGTGGTGCAAACGAAGTCTTCGTTGGCGCGTCTTTCTGGCGCAACACTGACACCGGTGACCGGAACAAAAACTCTGGTTGACAACTTTAACCCGACAGATTTTGCTTTGACCAATAACAACGCTTGGGTGGCCGTCAACACATCTCAAGGCCTTTATCAAGCGTCGCTCGTGAGTTTCGGCATCGAGCCCAAACTCGTTGATTCGCGACCCAACCTTTTGCCACCATTTTTTGACCGGCAGGGCTGGTTGTGGTCAATCAATCACGGGGCTAGCCCGACAATCAAGGTATTCAATCAAACTTCAACTATGCGCCTGCCTGAATCAACCGCGTTCGAGGGTGAGCGCATCTTGAGTTTTGCGATAAGCCCAGAAGGCGCTCGTTTGGCCGTTGTGACTGCTGAGGGCTCGAGCAACAGCATTTGGCTCTATGGCATTTTGCGTGACAAGTCGGGCGCTCCAAAGGCTCTGACGGGTGCCCTCCGAGTGCCGAGCTCGCTCGCGAATGTTGAACAGGTGTCTTGGCTCGATGGCACGAGCCTTGGTGTTCTTGGCAAAAATGCCAACGACTGGGATCAACCGACGATATTGACTGTCGGCGGTTTTGCTTCTGACTTGACTAGCGTTGACGGTTTGGCGGCCTTTGTGGGTGGGCACTCGCTCGATTCACGCTTTGCCTTGACCAAGGGCGGCGAGTTGTTGCAATACCGCGGTTCAACCTGGAGTCGCGTCGCGAGCGACGTGGTCAGAGTGCACTTCGCCAATTAGGTTTGTTTTTGCACCAGATTGCTAACGCGGGTTTTGTTAGCCTTGCGCTTTATCTAACTTGGATGAATGCCACACACCTCAACGTTCATAGATGCAATCTTTGCGACCCGTTGCCTGCTTTGCCACAGTTATGGCGCTAGCTGTTGTCACACTTGCTGGCAGAGTCTGGGTTTCGAACAACGTGCCGTGTTGCGGTCGAGTCCTCTGTTGGTTGAGTTCAAAAACCCTGCCGGCACGGTGCCTGATGGCAAAGCGCCTGCCGACACGGTGCCTGCCGGCAAAGCGCCTAACGCCACACTGCAAGGCATTTCGATGATCGACTTCAACCCCCAAGTTGCGGCGCTGATGCATGCCTACAAAGAACTGGGCAGGTCAGCTTTGGCAGCTCAGTTCGCTTCAGCGATGGTGCCTAGTGTTCAAGCTCTCTCGCGGAGGTCGGCTGGGGTTCAGGCTGCCGACAGCGCTGGCACCTTTGCAACTCAGCGGCCGACCTTTCTTGTGCCGGTTCCTAGCCAACAGAGTTCGATTCAAGACCGAGGCTATAGCCCGGCCGGTTTGATTGTGCGACAGCTGGTTGGTTTGCTCGAGCCGAGGTTTGGGTTTTCGCCCAGAAACTATTTCGGTGGCCAAACGTTGCTAAGGCGTGTTGTCGAGAGCAAAGACCAAGCGGGGCTAACTCAGCAAGATCGCCTTCAAAATCTGCATGAAACCATGCAAAGTTCGAAGCGAGCAGCTGGCAAACGCGTGATTCTGGTCGATGACATTGTCACGACAGGGTCGTCACTGCTCGAAAGTGCGCGTGCGCTGACCGCTGCGGGGGCTCAGGTGATTGGTTTTTTAACTTTTGCTGAAACTATTCTCAGAAAAATTGCGAAAACGCATACGAGCTAACAAAAAAAGGTCTAACTTTTAGACACAGGCAAAGTTGCCTGCGATGGAGGTAAAAATGCAAGTCAATATTTCAGCCCGCAATCTCACGGTTTCAGATCGTTTTAGAGAATATGTCGCCGAAAGAACTCACAAAATCGAGCACCTCGCCTCACGTGTTGAGTCGTTGAGCATCAAAGTAACCCGCCACGATCATCAACGTGCAGCTGGGCCAGAAGATCAAGTTGAGCTGACTGTAACCGAGCCGGGGCACGTGATTCGCGCCGAAGCTCAAGCTGGCGATAAGTTCGCCGCTTTCGACGTCGCACTCGACAAACTGTCTGAACGCCTTCGCCGCCTCGGTGACAAGCAGAAGGTGCACCGCGGCCAGCACGTTCCACTTTCTTTGACTGAGCTCAGTGCTCACGATTTCGCAGAGTTGAGCGTCAACCCGGTTGATGGCGATGTGCTTTTGGGCCGCGGTGGTTCTGCCTCTGCTGACGCAGAAGTCGCACCAGATTCGACCGCTGTCGACCTCGGCGACAGCCCAGTTGTGATTCGTCGAAAAGAGTTCGCCGGTGCAGAGATGAGTGTTGACGACGCCGTTGACCACATGGAACTCGTCGGTCACGACTTTTATCTATTTCTAGACTCAGAAACAAAAAAGCCAAGCGTCGTTTATCGTCGTAAAGGCTGGAACTACGGTGTAATCGCTCTCGGTTAACTGAGGGTGCGCCAGATCGATTACATGCGACGGGCCAAGGCAAATGTCACTTGATTTTTGCCTTGGTCCGTTTCGTTTTTGTTCGCTGAAGGCACGCTGTTGCCCGCGGTTTGATTAAGGCTCGCCGTCTAAGATTAAAGGGCATTACTAAATGCAAGATTTCGGTGCGCAACTGCTCACCGCTCAACTCGTCTGGAGTGAATAATGGCAAACATTATCGACAAAGTATTGCGAGCTGGCGAAGGCCGTTTGCTGAATAAACTTCGCAATTATGCGGCTGCCGTAAACGCGCTTGAAGAGAACTTCTCACACCTAACTGACGCCGAGCTTCGCAACGAAACTGCTGAGCTTCGTGCTCGTTATGCCGACGGCGAGAGCCTTGACGACTTGCTTCCTGAGGCCTTTGCCGCAGTTCGCGAAGCCTCAAAACGCACACTTGGATTGCGCCACTTCGACGTTCAGCTAATGGGTGGCGCTGCTCTTCACCTCGGAAACATCGCCGAGATGCGCACCGGTGAAGGCAAGACCCTTGTTGCTACCCTGCCGGCATACCTGAACGCAATCACCGGCCGCGGTGTGCACGTCATCACTGTGAACGACTTCTTGGCGAGCTATCAGAGTGACCTCATGGGTCGTGTGTTTCGCGCGCTTGGCATGACCACTGGCTGCATCATTTCAGGTCAAGACCCAGTTGAGCGTCGCAACCAATACCTTGCTGACATTACCTACGGAACCAACAATGAATTTGGCTTCGATTATTTGCGCGACAACATGTCATGGCAAAAAGGTGACCTAGTACAGCGCGGCCACCACTTTGCCATCATCGATGAGGTTGACTCGATTCTTATCGACGAGGCTCGCACACCTTTGATTATTTCTGGTCCTTCTTCAGGTGAAGCAAACCGCTGGTTCGCCGAGTTTGCCAAAATTGCAGAGCGCCTTCAGCCAGTCATCGATTATGAAATCGATGAGAAAAAGCGAACTATTGGAATTCTTGAGCCAGGCATCGAAAAGGTCGAAGACTACCTAGGCATCGACAACCTTTATGAATCAGCTAACACTCCGCTGATCTCGTTTCTGAACAACTCAATTCGCGCTAAGGCGCTATTCAAGCGCGACAAAGACTACGTTGTCATGAACGGTGAAGTTTTGATTGTTGACGAGCACACCGGTCGCATCTTGGCCGGCC
Source organism: Microbacteriaceae bacterium (assembly GCA_947447385.1). GTDB lineage: Bacteria > Actinomycetota > Actinomycetes > Actinomycetales > Microbacteriaceae > Rhodoluna. The sequence goes on along the minus strand of CANFKN010000014.1, from coordinate 5,686 downwards.
GTCGCTACAACGAGGGCATTCACCAGGCGATCGAGGCTAAAGAGGGCGTTGAGGTCAAGGCTGAAAACCAGACTTTGGCAACGGTTACCCTCCAGAACTACTTCAGACTTTATGGCCGCATTTCGGGCATGACCGGAACCGCCGAAACCGAGGCTGGCGAGTTCATGAGCACCTACAAGTTGGGTGTTGTGCCGATTCCAACCAACCGCCCGATGATTCGCAAAGACCACTCAGACTTGATCTATAAAAATGAGCAGGTCAAGTTCGACATGGTTGTTGAAGACATTGCAGAGCGCCACAAGTCTGGTCAGCCGATTTTGGTTGGAACCACCTCTGTTGAGAAGAGCGAATACCTTTCAAAGCTGCTTGCAAAGCGCGGTGTGCGCCATGAAGTTTTGAACGCCAAGAATCACGCTCGTGAAGCGGCGATCGTTGCTCAGGCCGGCCGACTTGGCGCGGTTACTGTAGCAACCAACATGGCTGGTCGAGGCACCGACATCATGCTCGGTGGCAACAGCGAGTTCTTGACGGTTGAGGCTCTCGCAAAGCAGGGCCTAAACGCCGAAGAAAAGCCTGCCGAATACGAAGCGGCTTGGGCAAAGACTTTTGCCGAAATCAAAGCTGCCGTCGCCGAAGAAGCTGAGAAAGTTTTGGCTGTCGGTGGTCTCTACATTCTGGGCACCGAGCGTCACGAGTCACGCCGCATCGACAATCAGTTGCGAGGCCGTGCCGGTCGTCAGGGCGACCCTGGTGAATCACGTTTCTATCTATCTCTCACCGACGACCTAATGCGTCTTTTCAACTCTGGCGCTGCTAGTGCATTGATGAACCGACCAGGCATTCCTGACGATGTTGCAATTGAGTCGAAGCTGGTTAGCCGAGCAATCGCGAGTGCGCAAGCGCAGGTTGAAGGCCGCAACGCTGAGATTCGCAAAGACGTTTTGAAATACGATGACGTGCTTAACCGTCAACGTGAAGCCATTTACAGCGACCGCCGCCACATTCTTGAAGGCGACGACATCGCATCACGCGTTGATGAATTCTTAGAGACAGCAATCGGCGCAGTCGTAGATTCGCAGATTATTGAGAACTCAGGCAAAGACTGGGATCTCGACGCGCTATGGGCCGAGCTCAGCCAGCTTTACCCAATCTCGCTCGAAATCAGCGAAGTTTTGGCAGAAGCGGGCAACCGCAACCGTTTGACCAAGGCCTGGCTGAAGAGTGAAATCGTGAGCGATGCCCGCATCGCATACATTCGCCGCACAGATGCCATTGGTGAAGACGCAATGCGCGAGCTTGAGCGTCGAGTTGTGCTTTCGGTTATTGACCGCAAGTGGCGCGACCACCTCTATGAGATGGACTACCTAAAAGAGGGCATCGGCCTTCGTGCCATGGCGCAGCGTGACCCACTTGTGGAATATCAGCGTGAAGGTTTCGCGATGTTCCAGCAGATGATGGGTGCGATTCGCGAAGAAACCGTCGGTTTCATGTTCAACCTCGAAGTTCAGGTTGAAAAGGCCGCTGATCACACCGAAGTCGCAGCTAAGGGCCTTGAGCGCCCAGCGTCAAACCAAGCTCAGTTGACCTACACGGCTCCGGCCGAAGACGGCCACGCTGAAACTAGGGGTGCTCAGAACCGTCGCGCTGCAGCTGGTCAGCCAGCGCCAGAAACTAAGAAGCCAAACAACGGTCAAGGCAGCTCGTTCTTTAAGAACTAGCGCTTAGAGCACTGACACGTCAGTTGCGCGCCAGCGCGAGTGAATCGGTTCTAACCGAATCGTCACCGCGCGGGTGCGTGCTTTCGAGCTAAGCAGAACTACCGATTCAATAATGCCTAGAGCTGGCGATTCGGTGTGAACTCTCGTAACCGAAAACTTTGGCACCAGTTTCGGAATCCCCGCTGCCGCATCAGCTCGAGCCTTGATTACCTGACGTGCGCGCAACTTCTCATAGACCCTGTCAGAAACAATTGCGGCCAAATGATCGACCGGTCGAGCTCCTGAAATCACCTCGACAATCAGCGTTGCAATCGATGGCAAAAGCTCCAACGGGTCTGGCAGTAGGTCAAGCTCTGCCTGGGTGATTGGCATGGGCTCATCTTCAAGCATGCTGGCGCGAGCACGGGCGGTTGAATTTTTGGCGGCAATAATTGCTTTCGCCGTTTGATTGTGTGCACTCATTGCTGCGCCTTTCTAGGTTCCCCGTCAGCTGTGATAGCAAAACTATTCAAGTTGTCTGAAAAAACACTCCGAATCTGACAAATTGTGCATAACTTTTCGAAATTTTTTTCTGGGATGCCCCTCCGGCACAAATTACCAACACTAAAACGCTCAACTGTGCATAACTCAAGTGCCTCTTCGCCTCGCACTCGCTAGCTTTTTGAAAAAGCACTATCTAACAGTGGAGGGCAACGTGAGCAAGATTGAGCCAGTCAAACCGGCAGCAAAATTTAGAAACCCAATTCGAACCAGGCGCAATTCGTTGATTTTGGCAGTTGTAATTATTGCGGCTAGCGTTCTGGCCATAAATGTCACAATCAAAACATTTAGCGGCGCAAAGGAATACCTGATCGCCACAGGCCCTGTTGCCGCAGGCGTGGCATTGACAGAACTTGAGACCAGCTCGATTTCGCTAAACCTTGGTTCGGCTGGGGGCGACTATTTAACACCTGACACAAATCTTGACGGACTCGTTTTGAGTCAGCCACTTTCTGCTGGCGATCTGGTGCTTAAGCGCGATGTCGTCGAGGCTGAGTCGAGTGAGCAAAAAATGCGTCTAACAGTGACATCAAAAACTGCATTGCCAAGCAATCTCGAGGCCGGGCATCTCGTCGACTTGTGGGCGGCGACGAACGATGGTTCGGGCATCTTCGGCGAGCCATCACTCATCGCCCAAAACGTTCAGGTCTTTGCGTCAGTTTCGAAAACCTCGTTATTTGGCGAAGCCGCCAATAAAGTCGAACTTCTTGCTACCGCAATAGAGATCAAGCCAATTCTTTCGGCAGTTTTGCACGGCGATTCGATGTCTATCGTCGCTCACGCGGGAATCAACTAGAGATGTTGCGCCTATTTGAAGGTCGCGACGAACCTCTCGAGATAGTGTTGCAGCCCGAGCCTGCGCCTGAGCCCTTGGCTTCGCCCACGCGGGCTGACGAGCCGCCGCCCGAGCCGTCGCCTGAGCCTGTGCCGGCGCCCAAGCCCTTGGCTTCGCAGACGCGGGCTGACGAGCCAGCGCCCGAACCCGAGCGCGCATCTGCCGTTGCATCTGCTCAGATCATCGCATTCAGCAGTGCGATGGGTTCGCCCGGCAAAACTAGTCTTTGCATAAATGTGGCATTCGAACTTGCATCAGCGGGCAAGAGAGTTGGGCTGGTTGATTTCGACCTAGCTTCGCCGAGTCTGTTGACTGCGCTGAACCAAGATTCAATCACAGCTGGGCTTGCAGGTGTGAAACGTTTGGCTAGTCAGGGCAGATTATTTGCCGAAGATTTGCATCGCTTTTTGATGGTGTTGAACTATGACGGGGTGAAACTGACAGTTTTGCCTGGTGCTGTTGGGTTGGGCGATTCCGAACCCCGTGGCTCTAGCTGGATCGAAGTTGCAGATCAACTAATTGACAAAATGGGTGGCGCTTTCGACTACGTATTGTTTGACCTGCCTTCGCTCGTGGTGCAACCACAACTGGTTGCGCATGTTTTGAACCTCGCTGATTTTGGCTTTGCAGTCAGTGGCGCCGACCCCGTTAGCGTCGAACGGTGGTTGTGGTTCAAAGCGCAACTCGAAGCATTGGGTGTGCGCGAGACTCCGGCCCTCGTGGTTAATCAAGTGCGCGATTCGGTGCTTGGAGGCAACGCCAAAGGTCAACTGGCTGACACCTTTGAAAGGGTCGCCAAAACAGATGTCATTAGTTTCATTGCTCAAGACCACAATGCTTTTGACTTGGCATTGCGCGAAGGTTTGCCACTGCAACTGGCCAAAAAAGCGTCGCCCGCCAGGCATGCGATTTCGATGCTCGTTCGTCAAGGCATTTTGAACCAACGCAGCCGCTTAGATTGGCGAGTCGCGCGGCTTGGTTAACTAAACTCGAATCAATGTCAACTATCAGCGAAATCATCAAACGCCATGGTCGTGCCAGTCAGGCTGACCTAGAGTGGCTGAACCTGCTGATTGGCGACTGGCAGTTAGTTGCCGACCTAGTCTTTGCCGACCTAGTTTTGTGGGTGCCAACCACCGACAATGACTTCGTTGCGGTTGCCCATGCGCGCCCTTCTAGCGCTGCAACGGTCTTCTATCGTGACATTACTGGTGAGATGGTTCGAAAACAGTGGTCTTCGGCAGTTCGTGAGGCTTTTCAAACCGGTAAAACAGTTTCTAAAGGCACCGCCGAAAGCTATGAGAGCACTCTCACGACTTTTAGCGCGGTGCCTGTCAAGCGCAAGTTGAGCAAAACAAACGATCAGGTCACTGAGAAGCCGATTGCCATCATTACGCGCCACACAAACATCGCCGAGGCAAAAGCTCCGAACAAACTCCAACTCAACTATTTGCGCTGCGGCAATGACCTTTTGCAAATGGTGGCAGACGGAACCTACCCCGATTTCAGCAACCCAACCGGACCAAAACGCGGCGCACCGCGTGCCAACGACGGGCTACTGCGTCTTGACGTCAACGGTGTTGTGACATTTGCAAGTCCTAACGGGCTTTCGGCATTCAACCGATTTGGCGCGGTGGGGGAGCTTGAAGGCAAGTCGCTCATTGAATCAACCACGCCGGTGCTAAAGAGCAAACTAAAGACTGACCAGAGCCTGCCAGTGTTGTTGAGCGGGCAGGCAGCTTGGCGTGCCGACCTCGATTCGCGCAGCATGTCACTGTCGGTCAGAGCAATTCCACTAAAGGCCGGCGCTGATCGCATTGGCGCAATCGTGCTTTGTCGTGATGTAACTGAGCTAAGAAGCCAAGAGCGCGAACTGATTACTAAAGACGCAACTATTCGCGAGATTCACCACCGCGTCAAAAACAACTTGCAAACTGTTGCAAGTTTGCTTCGCATTCAGTCGCGCCGAAGCGAATCTGAAGAAACCAAAACCGCGCTAGCCCAGGCAATGCGCCGAGTTTCTGCCATCGCCGTAGTGCACGACACTTTGGCAACTGGCATGACTCAAGAGGTCAACTTTGATGAGGTCTTCGACCGCATTTTGCTTATGGTTAGCGAGTTGGCCTCAGCACATGGCCAAAGTGTGCGCACCATCATCGACGGCAAGTTTGGAATGTTGCAAGCCGAGCAGTCAACACCGCTTGCGATGTCTCTCACTGAACTCGTCACTAACGCCATCGAGCATGGCCTGGGGGAACGCAGCGGAGTTGTACACATTTCGGCCGAGCGCCGTCAAAAGAAACTCGAAATCGTGGTTTCTGACAACGGCCTCGGCATCGAGCCAGGCCGAATCGGCGCAGGTTTAGGAACACAAATTGTGCGCACACTCATCGAAAGTGAGTTGCGCGGCAACATTCACTGGTCTTCACCCCACGAAGGTGGAGCGAGAGTCGCGATTACGATTCCGCTTTAAAACCTTCAGAAATTTGCTAGCCAGTCCGGCCAGCGAGTTTGGCCAGCAAGTTTGGCCAGCAAGTTTGGCCAGCAAGTTCGGTCAGCGAGATTCGGCAGCAGAACTAGCTGGCGCGACGAG
>CANFKN010000013.1 GCA_947447385.1 Microbacteriaceae bacterium | reverse complement strand
TTACAGCCCGTGGATGCTCGTCGCCAACTATGCCGAACCGGTCACCACAGCCCAACGAGACCAAATGAACCAAGCTTTCAATGGCGAGTTCACCCTTGAACAAGGCTTCGGATTCGACACTCAGGCGGCCGCCTGGTGGGTCACACTCGCCGTTGGGTTCTTCATCTTGGCATCGACCAGCATCGCGCTCGGGCTTGCTCAAATCGAGAGTCGTGCCGACCAATCGACCCTTGGTTCAATCGGTGCGCCGAAACGATTCAGAGCATCAGTAGTTAGTGGGCAAGCACTAGTGCTGACCCTGCTCGGCACCGTGCTCGGTTCAAGCGTCGGCTTCTTGTTTGCTTGGGCGATGTTCCCGTCAATGAAGTTGACCATCTTGCCGGTTGACCTGGTGATTCCGCCAGCTCAGGCAGCAGTCATGGTAATCGGCATTCCGTTGATCGCAGCGAGCATCTTCTGGTTCGGCACGCCAAGTCGCTCGCGCTACCGCACCCGGCTCTCGATCGACTAATCGGGGCCCAACACCGAAAGCCCTGCACGGGGGGTTTGGCTTAGGCGTGAAGCTTTAGCCAAACCGTCTGGTCAGGGGCAAGGCTGTGGCCAGTCTGCATTCCCTGCAGACTGCTCAGCACAACCTCGCCAGCCGGCAGGGTCAAGCTGGTATTGCTGAAGTTGTGAATGACAAGAACGTCGCCGTTGCGGTAGCCCAAAACGTCATCGCGAGTGAACTCAGGCAGCCAAGCGAACGAACCCTCGCCGAGGCGAAGTTCACGCCGCAGGTGAAGCGCTTGCTTATAGAGCTCAAGGGTTGAGCCAGCAACGCCTTCTTGCTGATCGCGCGAATAGGCACGATAAGCCTCGGGCTGAGGCAACCAAGCTTCACCGGTTTGGTTGAAGCCGTTAGCGTCGCCCGCGCCGGCCTCCCACGGCAGTGGCACGCGGCATCCGTCGCGACCAACGCGCTCGCCGGCTGTTCTAAAGAAAGTCGGGTCTTGGCGAAACTCATCGGCAAGTTTGGTGTGCTCTGGCAAACCGAGCTCTTCGCCCTGATAAACATATGAGGCGCCTGGCAACCCGAGCATAAACATGGTTGCACCGCGGGCCTTGCGAAGGCCGATTTCGGCGTGTGGTTGAGGCGAGTTAGGGCCAATGCCATCGCTTGCAGTGGCACGCCCATAGTTGCCGCCAAAACGAGAAGCGTGACGAATCACGTCGTGGTTGTTCAACACCCAAGTGCTCGGCGCGCCAACTGCGTCGAAAGCTTCGAAAGACTCGTTGATGTTGGCAAACAACACCGACGCGTTCCATTCGCTGTCTAAAAAGCGAAAGTTGAAAGTCTGATTGAACTCGTCATGACGAACCCATTGGGCCATGAGCGAAAGCGGCAAAACATAGGCCTCGCCGCACATTGCACGCTCGCCGGGGTAGCTCTCTAAAATCGCGCGCCAACGACGAAAAATTGGGTGAACCTCAGGCTGAAACCACATCGGCGGTGCAGCTTCGCCCTCGATGAAACCAGCACCAGCGCGCGCCACGTCAGGGTGGTCAGGCAGCCCCTCTGCCTTAGCCATCGCGTGAGGTTGGTCAACACGAAAACCGTCAACACCGCGGTCAAGCCAAAAGTGCAAAATCTCTTCAAACGCGGCCTGAACAGCAGAGTTCGCCCAGTTCAAATCTGGTTGCGATGAGTCAAAAAGGTGAAGATACCAGTCGCCAGGCTCGCCATTTTCATCGACGGTGCGGCTCCACGCCGGCCCGCCAAAAAGCGATAGCCAGTTGTTCGGGGGCAGTTCACCGGCGTCACCGCGGCCAGGCTTGAAGTGATAAAAATCGCGGGCTGGCAAAGCAGCCCCGCCAATCTCAACCTCGCCACCGGCAAGCGCGGCCTGAAACCACTTGTGCTGATCGCTGGTGTGGTTCGGCACGAGGTCAATCAGAACCTTGAGACCCAAGCGGTGCGCCTCGGCGAGCATGGTGTCGAAGTCATTCAAGTTGCCAAAAAGCGGGTCAACGTCGCAATAGTCGCTGACGTCATAGCCAGCATCTTTCTGCGGCGAACGATAGAACGGCGAAAGCCAAATAGCGTCAACACCGAGGGCAGCCAAAGATCCCAAGCGTGAGGTGATGCCCACCAAGTCACCAATGCCGTCGCCGTTAGAGTCGGCAAACGAACGCGGGTAAATCTGATAAATCACACCAGAGCGCCACCACTCGTTGCCCACTTTGGCTTCGTGGCGGGGCGCAACTGTCACATCAAATTTGCTCATGGCTTCGAACGTTGTCATGAGTTCAATATTGGCGTAACGAATCTAAGGCTTGAGCCACACAGTCTGGTTTGCCTCAAGAATCTGAGCAACCCAGAGGTCGTGCTGGCTTGTTGCCAAGATTTCACCGGCAGGCAAAGCCAACGGGTCAGGGCCAAAGTTGGTGACCACCAGAACGCCGTTGTTGAGATAAGCCAAAACGGTGTCGCTGGTTAGCGAAGCATCCCAGCTAAATTCACCGGCACCGAGGCCAAACTCTTTGCGCACCGCGATCAGGCGCTTATAAAGCTCAAGGGTTGAACCAGCCACACCGCGCTGAACGTCGCGCGCATAGCGGTGATAGCTCTCAGGCTGAGGCAACCAGCCCTTGCCGGTGGCGCTGAAGCCGTTCGAATCGTTGGCTTTAGATTCCCAAGGCAACGGCACGCGGCAACCGTCGCGACCAACGCGCTCACCCTTGGTTCTGAAATAGGTTGGGTCTTCGCGATATTTGCCCTCGAGCGTGGTGTGCTCAGGCAAGCCGAGCTCTTCACCCTGATAGATGTAGGCCGAACCTGGCAAGCCGAGCATAAACGCGGTGGCAGCTTGCGCCTTGCGCAAACCTAGCGCCTCATCAGGCTGAGGGTAGTCAGGGCCGATGCCGTCACCCTGCTTAGGAACCTTGCCGTGGTCGTAGCCATAGCGAGTTGCGTGGCGAACCTGGTCGTGGTTTGAAAGCACCCAGGTTGAACCGGCGCCAACTGAGCCAAACTCAACTAGCGACTCGGTGACGATGTTCTTTAGTGCGGCTGACTCGAACTTGGTCTCTAGATAGTCAAAGTTGAAAGTCTGGTGATATTCATCAGGTCGCACCCAAAGCTTGAGGCGGTTCAACGGGCTCACCGAAGCTTCGGCGCAAAGCGCGCGATCTTCGTATTCATCAGCGACGTTTCTAAAACGACGGATGAATTCGTGCACGCCCGGCTGCACCCAGTAGGGCACACGTTCTTCGCTTTGCTCTGGCGTCAAGCCGAGGTGTGGCGTTGGCTTGCCATCGGCGTCAACCTCTTTGTGGTCAGGCAGACCTGCGCGTTTGACGAGGCCGTGGGCTACGTCGATTCTGAAACCGGCTACGCCCTTGTCGAACCAGAAGCGAAGAATGTTTTCGAACTCTTCGGCAACAATCGGGTTGTTCCAGTCGAGGTCAGGTTGGGTTGAGTCGAACAAGTGCAGGTACCACTGCTCTGGCTTGCCATCTGGCCCAATCAAGCGGGTCCAGGCTGGGCCACCAAAGATTGAGTTCCAGTTGTTTGGCGGCAGTTCGCCGTTTTTGCCCTTGCCTTCGCGAAAAATGTAATACTCGCGCTCTGCGCTGCCAGGGCCAGCTGCCACAGCAGCCTTGAACCATTCGTGCTGGTCACTCGTGTGGTTTGGCACGAGGTCGACGATGATTTTGATGCCGAGCTGCGTTGCGCGTGCAATCAGGGCATCCAAGTCTTCATTGGTGCCGAAAAGCTCATCGATCTGGCGGTAATCGCTTACGTCATAGCCAGCATCTTTTTGCGGCGACTTGAAAAACGGTGAAAACCAGATTGCGTCAATGCCCAATTCAGCCAAAGAATCGAGGCGACTGGTAACACCGATTAGGTCACCCATTCCGTCACCATTGCCGTCGGCAAAGCTGCGAGGGTAAATCTGATAGATGACTGCGGTGCGCCACCACTTGGCATCGTCGATGGCGTGGTGCAGAATTTTTGCGTCTGTAGTGATTTTCGACATGCAAATAATCTAGAACGGTTTCACGGTGAAAACTCGCTTGTTTCACGAGAAATTTCTGCAAGCGCTTGCATTATTTTGGTAAAACCCAATAAAACAAAGGGCTGTTTTGAACCGTGATAAGACCGTTATCGAATAAGGGCTTTTCAGCTTGACCCAACTAGGTGAAAAGGTATTTTCTAGGTATTGACTTGTATTGACTTGATTGCAAGTCCTTCATCGATTAGGTACTTCGAAAGGTTACAAATGAAGATCAGCAAACGCAGCATCGCAGCTGTCGTTGCAGGTGCTGTAGTCGCCTCAATGTTTGCCGTTGGCACTCCTGCTAGCGCAAGCTCAAAAACGATTACCATCTGGGCAGACACTGGCGCAAAGGCTGTTGTACAGAACCTCCTACAAAAGTGGGGCGCAGACAACGGCATCACCATCAACTTGGTGGGCAAAGACTTCGGCAAGGTTCGCGACATTCTAAAGACCGCTGTGAACAACGGTAACGGCCCAGACATCTTGGCTGCTGCCCCTCACGACTGGGCAGGCAACCTTGTGAACTCAGGTGTTCTAAAGCCAGTTTCACTTTCACCTGCAGTGAAGAAGGGCGTAACCGCTGCCTCACTTGCTGCTTTCACCATCAACTCAAACGGCAGCAACAAGCTATATGGCGCGCCAGGCTGGGTTGAGAACACTGGTTTCTTCCGCAACATCAAGCTTGCAAAGAAAGCACCTGCGACTTGGGCATCGATTAAAGATGGCGAGTTCGGCGTAGCTTATGGAAACCCATACATGATGTACCCAGTTCAGACCGGTTTCGGTGCTCCAGTATTCAAGTCGTCAAACGGCGTCTGGAACTCAACACTGGGCATGGGTGGCGCAAACGGCAAGGCATATGCAACCTTCTTGAAGACTAAGGGCACTGCCTACTTCAGCAAGAACGGCGCAAACCTAGTTTGTGACTTCCTACTTGGCAAGATCAAGTACTTCGTTGGCGGCCCATGGGATATGTCAAAGATCACCAACGGAACCACTGGTTGCACCAAGGGCTTCAAGTACGGCAAAGACTTCGTTATTGAGGCATTCCCTAACGGCCCTAAGGGCAAGTCAACCCCGTTCATCGGTGTTCGTGGTTACTTCGAGACCAAGCAGGTTGACGCAGACGCTAACGGCGTTGCTGTTACCAAGTTGCTTAACTTCGTAGCTGGTCCTGTTGCTGGTGCTTACTACTTCAATAAGTACTCAGTTCGTCCAGCAAACATCGCTGCTGCAAAGAAGATCGCCAACGTTCCTTTCCAGGCTGGTTTTGCTAAGGCTGGCGCAGGCGCCATGCCAATGCCAAACATTCCAGCAATGGACAAGGTTTGGGGCGACTGGGGCACCATCGAAGGCAACATTATGTCAGGCAAGTCACCAGTTACTGACTGGCAGGTCACCATCGACAAGATCGCCGGAACCATCAACTAACAGCATCATCTAAGCAATAAAGGTTGCGGAGCTCTGAGAAAATTAGGGCTCCGCAACTTATTGCTTAGGCATCTAGCAACATCCTGGCCGTTCAAATCGGCTAAACAGAACAAAACGAAGGGCCCTCGAAATGGCAAAAAAGGCAACTGAAACGCCTATGACAATTCCGATGTCAAAAGAAAAGCAAAAGAGCATCAAATCTCTCTATAGCGGCGGAACCCCTGGCCTTCGAGGCACAATCATTAAAATCATCGCACTGGCATTCGTTGATGCCGTTGCAGTTTCAGTAGCCTTCGTGCTGCTAGCTCAGAATCAGTGGGTTGCCCTTGCAGTCTTACTAGCTGTCGTAGTAATCGTCAACTGGCTTTACCTTCGCCCTGCAGGTTTGCCAGGCAAATATCTAACACCGGGTGTGCTCTTTCTGCTCGCCTTTCAGGTGTATGTGCTCTTCTTGAGCACCACAACAGCGTTCACAAACTTTGGTAGCGCCAACAACGGCGACTTTCAGCAGGCACTCTCGGCTATCGTCGACGCAAACAATGAGCCAGACCCAAGCGAAGATGCGCCTTACTACGACGTTCTCGTCGTAAAAAACCAGAGCAACGGCCAATACGGCTTCTTGATGACTCAGGCAAACACTCTTTATGACCCAGCAGACCCAGCCTCAGTCAAGCCTGTGGTTGCTGTCGGTGGCCCTAACGAAAGCATTCGCTTTTTGAAAGAGGGCGAGTACAAGCTTTCAGACACACCAAGTGACATGTCAGGCCAGTACGACGCAATTTCTGCAACGGGCTACAAAGTTGTGAAAGACCCAACGAGACTGTCTGATGCAGAGCAGGCGAAACTCAGCAACTATCACCTGCTGCTCGACCCGAACGACCGTTTTGGCCAGTTCTTGATGGCAAATGACCTTCAAAACGCAATCACCTACAACTTGACCATGATCTGGGATGAAAAAGCTCAAACCCTGACTCGTCAGACCGATGGCGCAGTCTTCAAGCCGAGTGACGACGGATTCTTTCACATCAACGGCAATGTCAAGAAAGAACGCATCGAAATCGGTTGGCAGGTCAACGTTGGCGTGAAGAACTTCGTCAGCATCTTCACCGACCCTGAATTGCTTCGTCCACTTGGCCGAGTCATGACCTGGACTCTAGTTTTTGCAATCTCATCAGTGCTAACCACATTCGTTCTCGGTCTAGCAATCGCGTTGCTCTTTGACTATGAGAAACTGCGCGGCAAGAAGCTTTATCGCTCGTTCATGATCTTGCCTTATGCGTTCCCAGGCTTCTTGTCGGCTTATGTTTGGCGCGGTTTGCTCAACACCGAGCATGGCTTTGTGAACACGACAATTCTTGGTGGTCTGAAAATAACGCAGCACCTGAACGGTGGCGACGTTCAAACCATGATTCCTTGGCTTGAAGACCCGAACTGGGCAAAGCTCGCAGTTTTGGTTGTGAACCTTTGGATGGGCTTCCCTTACATGTTCCTGATCACCACTGGTGCCCTTCAGGCGATTCCTGCAGAACTCACTGAATCGGCAACGATTGACGGCGCAACACCTTGGCAGTCATTCCGACTAATCAAGTTGCCATTGCTGCTTGTTTCGTTGGCTCCGTTGCTTATTGCATCGTTCGCCTATAACTTCAATAACTTCGGCTTGATCTATCTGCTCACGGGTGGTGGGCCAAGTCTGCCAGAAGAAGTGAGTGCGAGGTACGATGCCGGTGGCACCGACATCTTGATCACTTTCGTTTATAAGATTGCGTTCTCGGCAGGTAGAGGCCGCGACTATGGCATGGCCAGCGCGTTCTCAATCTTGATTTTCATCGTCGTGGGCGGTCTTTCACTGATTAGCTTCCGTCGCACCAAGGCACTAGAGGAGATGGCTTAAACATCATGACTACAACGACTGACTACTCAAAGATTCCAACCAGCCGAGCAACCACTCCTCTTCGCTGGTTCTTGAGCACCGGGTGGCGACACCTGATTGGCCTGTTTCTGATTGTTTATGCAATCTTTCCAATCGTTTACATCGTCTCGACCTCAATGATTGGTTCTGCCGACATCGAGAACACCAGCGCCTTGTTCTCGTCGATTACCTTCGACAACTATTGGGCGCTGCTTGACTTCTCTGGCGACACCATGATGAGGGTTACCTCAGACGCAGGTGCCACCGGAATGGTCTATGCCGACAACCCATTCGACTTGTGGTACATCAACACAATTCTCATCGGCATCACGACCTCAATCGGTTCGGTGTTCTTGAGTGCTTTGGCTGCTTATGCGTTTTCACGCCTGCGTTTCAAAGGCCGACGCGGTGGCCTATTGAGCCTCATGTTGATTCAGATGTATCCATCGCTGCTTGGTCTCGTAGGTATCTACACGATCCTTTCAGCGGTTGGCCGCGTTTTTCCATTGCTTGGTCTTGACAGCTCATTGGGCCTAATCATGGTTTACATGGGTGGTTCGCTTGGCGCTGGAACCTATTTGATGTATGGCTTCTTCAACACGATTCCAAAAGAAATCGATGAGGCTGCAAAGATTGACGGCGCAACTCACACTCAGATTTACTACGGCATCATCATGCCGCTGGTGGCTCCTATCTTGGCTGTGAACGTTTTGCTCAGCTACATCGGCACAACGAGCGACTTCGTTTTAGCTTCGATTGTTCTAACCAAGCCACAGAGCCAGACGCTAGCCGTAGGTTTGCAGTCGTTCATCGCTGACCCATATTCAAAGAACTGGTCACTGTTTACCGCAGGTGCAGTTCTAGCAGCTATTCCGATCATGGGTCTGTTCCTCTACCTACAGAAGCACATCATCTCTGGCCTAACCGGTGGAGCTGTGAAGGGCTAATGTCAGCGTTCAAGCACTTGCCGCTAGAGCTTCGTCCGCACCACGATGGCTCTGCATACTACGTATCAAACCAAGCACCAAAGCTTCTTGACAAGGTTAAGGTTCGCCTTCGCGTTCACGAAGCACTTGGCGAGGTAACGAAAGTAATCGTTCGCTACAGCGAGAGTGGCGAGGCTTTTCCTTCAGCACCCGCAAAGATTGTGGCTACGCACGGTGGATGGTCTGTTTATGAGCAGACCATCACCATGCACAACCCAAAGATGAACTATCGCTTTGCGATTCATCTTGCCTCTGGCGAAGTGGTTTGGCTGAACACCCTAGGGCTGCACAGCCTTAGCCAACCAGACATCAATGACTTCAGAATCAACACTTTCTCGTCGGCGCCAGCATGGTCAGCCGGTAGTGTGATGTATCAAATCTTTCCAGACCGCTTTGCCCGCTCAGCGGCAGCCGATAAGCACAAACTGCCTAGCTGGGCTATATCAGCTAGCTGGGGCGATGAGGTTATCGGTTCAGGTCGCGGAACCTCTGAGCAGTTTTTTGGCGGAGACCTTTGGGGTGTCATCGATCACCTAGACCACCTTAAAAAACTTGGTGTCACGTTGATCTATTTGACTCCGATTTTTCCGGGCAACAGCAATCACCGTTATGACGCGAGTTCGTTTGCTCAGGTTGACCCGCTACTTGGCGGCAACAAGGCGCTGAGCGCCCTTATCGAAGAGTCGCATAAACGTGGATTCAAGATTATTGGTGACTTGACTACCAACCACTCTGGTGATGGCCATGAGTGGTTTACCTCAGCTCACAACAACCCAGGCGCACCTGAAACCGACTTTTATTACTTCGGCAAGGGCAACAAAGAATATGATTCTTGGTTTGGCGTGCCTTCTCTACCTAAGTTCAATTGGAAGTCAGCTGAGCTTCGCAAGCGCTTTATTGAAGGCAAGACTTCAGTGGTTGCAAAGTGGCTTAAATCACCTTTCGGTTTTGATGGTTGGCGCATCGATGTTGCTAACATGACCGGTCGCATTCGTGACGAAGACATGTATGCCGAGGTTGCTCAAATTGTTCGCAAAACCATGGTTGACGTGAACCCAGACACCGTAATGCTCGGTGAATACACAGGCGATGCCGCCTATGAGGTGCAGGGTGATGGCTGGCAAGGCGCTATGACCTACTCGAACTTCACAAAGCCTGTTTGGCGCTGGTTCCACAACACCAAGGCGCGCGGCAACGGTGCAGACCACGCCACTCCTGGCTTCATGGGGCCTGACGGCAACATGCTCGGCACCGGCCGCGACCTTGTCGCCAGCTACAACATGTTTATCGCAGGGTTTCCGTGGCATGTTCGCTTGAACAACATGAACCCGCTTGACACCCATGACATCCCACGCTTCAAGACGTTTGCTATCGATGGCTCACAGACTGTAGCTGCTGGGCTTCAGTTCTCGTTCCCAGGAATCCCAGTGATTTGGGCTGGCGATGAGTTTGGACTTGACGGTTGGAACGGCGAAAGCTCTCGCACACCCCTGCCTTGGAATGACGAGCGACCGAGCGACCGAAGCATGATTGAAACCTATGCTTCTCTTGCCAAACTTCGTCGCGAGAACCCAGCTCTGATCGACGGAAGCATGCGCTGGCTAGCAGCCGAAGACGAGGCGATTGTGTTCACCCGTGAACACAAGAAGCAAACAGTTCTGGTCTTAGCTACTCGCGGAAAGATCAAAGACCTCAAGATTAGCGCCGACGCTTTGGCAGGCCTTGCCGAAGCGAAGCTGATCTATGGCGACGCTGTGCTCAAAGTAGGCAAAAAGAACGCCCACCTAACCGCCGGCAAACTTAGCTTTGCCGTTTGGCGTTTGCCAGCTGCTTAGCAATAGTGCTAAAGTTTTCAAGTTGCCTTTTTGACTAAAGGCATGAAAACGCCCCGATAGCTCAGTGGTAGAGCACTTCCATGGTAAGGAAGGGGTCGACAGTTCAATCCTGTCTCGGGGCTCTGGTAGGCCAAGGCGATTCGGTCAACCAAGCTGCAAAACCTCTTTGCGAGGTAAACGCGGCGGGGTAGCTCAGTTGGTTAGAGCACACGGCTCATAATCGTGGTGTCGCGGGTTCGATTCCCGCCTCCGCTACAAAGCACTCGAGCGAAAGCTCAGAACGAAGCTCCAGGTTTAGATTTCGATCGACCTGGAGTTTTTCGTTTAACAGCCACTTTATTTTTGAACCCACAGACCGGTTGCAAGAAATGAATGGCGCTTAACTTTCACAAGAGAGGGCTTTGGCTGAAAGTTGATGTTTTCACGCAAACCGCGTGTTTTCGCCAATGTAAACGTTTGCAAAATTCTTGGCGTGAAACTGTTACCAAACCGTGTCTTTATATTCACGAAAAACACTTCTTATGGGTTGTCGCTACTAAGTAGGTTTGTAATTGCTTGCGGAATGTATGTTTCATTCCGTTAGGTTCATCTATTCCAACGGAGGACAAATGTTCAACACTAAGCACCGTGTTGCCAAGCTAGGAACCCTTCTAGCTGTTGCATCACTCGGCTTGGCTGGTTTGACTGGTGTAGCACCAGCAAGCGCAGCCGACACAACCACTACAGTCAAAATCCACCTTGATGTAATCGCACCTGCGGCTCAGGGCTGGAACCTTTGGTACTGGAACGCCGCCGGTGGTGGCGACAACGCTACTACGCCTAACTTCGACCAAGAAGATGGCTACGGTGTTTACACACAGTTTGACATCACCCAGGCTGACCCTATCTCGGGCTTCGGTGGCGTGCCACGCAGCACCGAAAGCTGGGACAACGCACAGAAGCTCTTCGGTGCGGGCGAAAACCTTATCTTTGCAGACCCACTAGTTGACGGATCGCTGAACGAGTACTGGTGTACCGGTGCAGACCTAGTTTGTACCAAGACCGCTCCAGCAAAGCAGTTCGAGGTTCGCGTTCACGTGAACAAAGTTCTTGCTGACACTTCTGCCGCTTGGGACGTATTCAACTTCGGCGCAGATGACAGCTACGTCGCACTAAACGACACTCCTGGTTTCACCGGAGCAGACTACGTTGACGGCACTGAAGTTGGATCATATGCCAGCTTCAAGATCACACCAACCGACCCTGCAGTTGCACCACACGCAACGCTAAACAGCGGCGCTGGACCAGTTGTAACCAACGGTATCGGCATTATCGTTCGTGGCGAGCGTGGCAACTGGGGCACCAAGAAGACTGGCGACACCGCCGTCAACTTCAACGAGAACAATGTTGGAGAAATTTGGTGTGAGGTTGTTGACGTAGCAACCCTTGGTTGTTCAGAAAGCGCGCCAGACCCTGTTACCCACGTAACCGTTCACATCAACCAGCCGCTTGACGCGACTCACAACTATGTGATCTGGGACAACCACGTGACCAACAACACCGACGTTCTATTCGCCCCAACCTTCGCATCTGAAGACCGTTACGGCGCAATCTCGAAGTTCAAGTTCACTGACACTTCGATCAAGAGCGTTCGTTTCTATATCACCGATGGCCGCGCCTACGACGCAACAAAGATCACTGGCTCGAACGACAAGTCAGTATCTATCAACGCGTTCAACGGCGAAGTTTGGTGTGACGTTACTTCAGCTACTCCAACCTGTACTGAAACTCAGCCAACTGAAAACGTGACCGTTACAGTTCACATCAACAAGGGCGCTGCAACAACTGCAGGCTGGAACGTTGGCTACCAGAGCCTAGGTAACCCAGTTGGCGAAGACGGCACTCCAAACGTTGAAGCTGTTGACGCTAACAACTCAATCCTTACCTGGACTGTGAACAACATCGGCATCAGCGACAAGTCAACTTTCGAGTGGTTGCTTCGCAACAAAGAAGACTGGTCAGACGCTGTTGGTGGCATTCACACCCCTGGCGACCTAATCAAGCCAACCGGTGCGAACAACCTAGTTGCAAACATCACTGGCGCAGCTGTTGAGATCTGGTGTGACGCTACTAACTATGCTGACCCAACCTACAATGACCCTGCAGACGCTAACTACAAGACACCTCTAGTGCCTCTAGTTTGTTCACAGGCTCCTATGTCAATCACCGTTCACTACAACCGCCCACTACGCGCCGTCTTGGCTGGTAACTGGGAGCTTGCAGCATTCGGCACTGGCGTTGGTGGCGACACCGATGTTCAGTTCACTGGCGAAGACCTATATGGCGCAACCGCTGTTATTCACTACAACCCATCGGTTACTGACGTAAGCAACATCAGCTTTGTTGTTCGCAAGCACCAGCCGTTCGTTGCAGCTACCGACAGCACAGTTCAGAAGAACCTCGACGCATGGTCATGCATCGATCCTCTAGATGACTGCACCGGCGGTTACTTCCGTCAGACCACTGGCGACCGTGTTATTCCTGCGGGCGCTTCAGAGGTTTGGGCACTTGCTGGTTCAAGCGCAATCTCAGCTACACAGTTCGCTGTGCCAAGCAACAAGGTTGTTCTAAAGGTCAAGCAGTTCGCTCGCGGCGCAGTTCGCGTTTGGGCTACTGCAGGCGCAGGCACAACCCCTACCGCAATCGTGATCGACGCAAAGAGCGCTGGCAAGAAGACTGTTCAGTGCACCATTGCTCGTCGCGTGACTGGCACCACCCTAAAGAGCTACTGCAACATCTGGGGCCTAAAGAAGGGTGCTAAGTACACCTTCGTGGCTCACGCAGTCGCTTTCGGAATCGGTACCAGCGCACAATCAGCAAGAACCAAAGCAATCGTTCTTCGCTAAATAGCAATAAACATCAGAACGGCCCCCGAGCAATCGGGGGCCGTTTTGTTTTGTGCAGCTTCACGAGACAGCTTGAATAGCGTCAGTTGATTTTATTAAAAGGCCCCAGTTGAGTTGGGGGTGCCAAGGCCAGTGGGCCCGTCGAACCCCAGACCCGAGTTGCACCACACGGCGAACTTGCAGGCCCGAATTGCTGCCGCTGTGCTGGCATTTGAACCTGAGGTAACGTCGTGAAGTTTGTCGGCGTGCAACGCGGTGAACTCGCCGGCGCTCTGACCGAAATCGTTCTTGAGGGCATAGAGACCAGCGATCAAGGGGGCTGAGGCGGAGGTGCCACCAAAGACATACCAACCACCATCGAAATACACCGAAACGCCGGTAGCAGGGTCTGCAACCGCCGCAACATCGGCTGTTGACTTGCCGATGCAGCTTGCATCAAAGCCAAACTGCCAAATTGGCTTTGGGTTCAACTTCGAACAGCCGCTGCCCGACCCAGCCCAGGCGGTCTCATTCTGCCAAGAACCGTTTGGTGAAATCACGAGGCTCGTGCCACCGACTGCGACAACGCCGTCAAAAGATGCGGGAGCCTCGACTCCAAAACCGAAATCACCACTGCTCGCTGTTACAGCGATTCCATTGGCGGCGGCTGCGGAGTATTGCCAGAATCGATCGCCTGCGACATCGCTGCCACCGTAGCTATTGCTGATAGATCGAACCCCCTCAAAGCTCGCCGCCATTGCGACAGCGGCCGACAGATCTTCGAAACTTGCCGTGAAGCCTTCGACCAACAGAAGGCTGCATTTAGGGCAGGCGGCCGATGCCATCTCGAGGTCGAGTGCAGTTTCTTGAGCCCAACCCGAATCGCCAGTCACAGTGCCACGCGAGGCTTGACCATTCTGGTTGAGTTGCACGAAGCAAGGATTGTTGCCACGTGGCAACCTGAGTTGTGAGGCACCTGTGCTGGAACAGTCGGTCATTTTGGGCAGGCCAAAGGTTTTGCGATATTCAGCCACGTCGTCAAACGCGGTGGCTGAGTGTGTTGCATCAACAATCGCGATGACGTTGCCACGCAGCCCCAACGCTCTGATGCCATATGCCTTGCGCAGGGCCGTCGCGCCGAAACCTGCATTGCCGTTAACCTGCGCCGAGGCTGCGCGTGAGCTGAGCCCAAAGCCAACAGCTCTGCCCCCGATGACGGTTTGGCGGCGCAGAGCGAAGCAAGAGGCTATGCCACGAACCTTTGGCTTGGCGCAGGTGGCTACGTTGCGATAGCCGCGAGACGACGCGGCCTGAGATGGCGCGGCGGCCACGAGTGAACCTGTCAGCAGCGAGCCAACGGCGATTGCGACCAACAGTTTGGCGCGTTTGAGTTTCATGGAGCTCCTAGATTGGGTAACAAAACTTGAGTGGATCGAGCCCAAGGCTAGGCGCGGGCGCATCCGTCGAAAACATGGCCGTGAGAACCCGTGCACAAAAAGAACGACAGCCTGTTTGTTGAAACCCGAAACATGCGCAAAACTAGACGGGTGGTAAACATCAATGTGCAGGGCAAGAAATACCCGCGAACCGCGCCGTATTCGGTGGGTCGCGAGAAGATTCGCGAGTTCGCCCACGCGGTCAAATCAACCAACGACGTGAACTTCGACGTTTTCGCGGCTCAAACGGCCGGGTATGCCGACGTGGTAGCCCCACCGACTTTCGCTGTGGTGGTTCAAGAGCGCAGCCTAGCCACTGTGCTCGCCGACCCAGAAGCTGACATCGACTTCAGCCGCGTCGTTCACGGCGACCAGCGCTTTGTTCACGTGCGACCGATTGTGGCAGGCGACGACCTCACCAGCGAGCTAACAGTTGCCAGCGTCAAAACCCTTGGTGCGCACTCAATGGTCACTTTTGAAACACAGATTTTCGATGAAACCGGTGCGCTCGTCTGCACCGCGATCTCAACTTTGGTTGTTAGAGGAGACGAATAATGGCTACTCACGCACTGCCAAAACTAATCGAACTTGAGGTTGGCCAGGTTGTTGGCGCTACCGAGTTTTTGCTCACCCGCGACAGCCTCGTGCGTTATGCCGGGGCATCGGGCGACTTCACCCAGATTCCCTACCGTGACGATGTTGCAGCAGCCGTTGGTCTGCCTGGCGTGCTGGCTCACGGCATGCTCACAATGGGCGCAGCCGTGCAGGTTGCCGTTGATTGGGTT
>CANFKN010000012.1 GCA_947447385.1 Microbacteriaceae bacterium | reverse complement strand
TTTCGGGCGCAACTTTTACAACGCAAAAGGGTGCAACGCTCGGAACCTTTGCTCACTACATGCTTTGCGAAGGCCAGCAGCAGGCTGAGGCACTCGGATACTCTCCACTGCCGATGAACCTTGTGCTAGCCGGCTTCGAACAGATTAAGAGAATTCCTGGCGCGAATTCAGCCGCTAATACAAGCGTGAAAAACTGCAATAACCCAACTTTTAAAGCTGGCGACAGCCCTAACAATAACCAGTTGGCTAAGTCGGCTCCACAACCAGCCGCTTGCGATAAGCAAGGCGCTGACCAGTGCGCGACCACTACCGGCGGCAGCACAGCAGGTTCGGGCACATCAAGCGGAACCGACTCAACTGGAACCGGAACAACCGACGGCGCAACCACTGATGGTGCCACAACAACTGACCCTGGCACCAGTGGCGGCACAACAACTGACCCAGCAGGCACCGGCGCAGGCTCGGGTGCCTCAAACTCAGGCACCAGCAATGGCTCTGACAGCCTAGAGGCCTACCCATATGCTCTGCCTAAAGAGCAGTTCGGTCAACAGCAGATCACCATGTTAGTTGCAGGCATTCTCTTGGTGCTCGTGATCATTCTGCCTCCGATTGCCATGAACTTTATTGGTCGTCGCCGCAAGACACGCGGCAGCACTGAGAACTAAAGAGCTAGCAAACCACTCGAGATGAACTTTCTAAAGAACACCGAATTTCAACTTGGAGCCATCAGGGCGGCTGCCACAGGTGTTGTTGGTGCGCTCGTCGGTGCACTGATTGTTGTTGCTCTGCCTAATGGTTCTGCCAGTGCCGAAGCATTCAACAGCTTGAACACTGCCAGTGCAAAAACCATTTCGGCAGCAGATTTAGACCCAAACGTTTCATCAGCACCGTTCCCCGACCTAAAAGTTACCGTTTCACAAACCGAAAACCTGATGTCACAGGGCGTGGCAATTTCGTTCAGTGGCCTAAAGAAATCAACCCGCCCGGGTGGCGGGAGCGGTGGCTCGAACTTCTTGCAAATTGCGCAGTGCTGGGGTGAAGACCCTCAAAACCCTGGTCACCCAGACCGAACCACCTGCCAATATGGCATCACCGGCAATCCGGCTGGCAGCCGAGACAATTCGATCAACACCCAGTTCGTTGACAGTCACGATTCTGATTATTCGTTTGAAAAGGACCCTGGTCAGAGTTACACATCGGTTCCGTTCAAAGCCGTCACCGGCGAGGTAGTCACCTCAATTGAAGAGCGTGACGGCGTGAAGCACGTAAGCGACACGGTCAACGCTAACGAAAACCAGTTCTTCACGGCACTCACGACAAACTTCGTGCCTTGGGCTGGCGCCGATGATTCGGGCGTCGGAGCCTCAAAGTTCGAAATTCAAACCGTCATGCAGTCACCCGCTCTCGGTTGCGGCACGCCAATTGTTACTGGCACCACCGCAACAGGTCAATCTTGCTGGCTAGTGTTCATTCCACGCGGCACGGCCGACAACGGCCAGCCAGAGATCTCAACCTCAGGTCTGTTTTGGAACTCATGGCAACACAACATCGCCGTGAAGTTAGATTTCAGACCCGTCGGTGTTCGCTGTGAAATTGGCGGCGCAGAGCGTCAGCTCTCAGGCAGCGAACTTGTCTCGGCCGCGGTTGCTTCGTGGCAACCGAAGTTGTGTGCTGGAGCCTCGGGTTCGGCATTTGTCTTGAGCACTGGTAATGAGTCAGATTCACTGGCAACGGCTTTGAGCACACCAACCGCACCGTTGGCATTGACTTCTGAACCGCTTGCCGAAGACACTGAACATGCTTTGCTCTATGCGCCGGTTGCCATGACGGGTGTAACTGTTTCGTTTGCAGTGGATCGATATGTGAAAACCCGCGGCAAAATCTCTGGCGCTTATAAAGACGCCAACTTTAGCCCTTTTACAAAACTCAACCTAACCCCACGCCTCTTGGCCAAACTGCTAACTGGGTCTTACATTGACGCATTGCCACCAGCAGACAAGAGCCACATCGGGTACTTCAACTATCTCAAGACCGGCTCTAACTCCCAAAATCTGACCCGCGACCCTGACTTCTTGGCAGTAAATGACCTGGAATGGCAATATCAAGCGATCGTCGGTATTGGAATTTCAGACCTTTCGACACCGCTGGGCCGGTCCGACCTCGCCGACACCGTGTGGAAGTACATCCTGGCCGACAGCGAGGCAAGAGAGTTTCTTGCGGGCAAGCCAGACCCATGGGGAATGCGTGTTAACCCTTGGTTTAGCACCGACGAACTTTTGAACCCAACCGGCACCGCACTTAGCTTGCCTCGCAGAGATTTTCCTAAGGCAGACCCAATCGAAAAGCCCGACACTTCTTTGACAGACCCGAACTATGGAACCGGTGCTATCAACCTAGTTACCTGGCGACCATACTTGAGCGACTTTGAAACAGGTGCCTATAAGGTGCTTCGCGGTGATGCCAGCACTTTGGGTTCATGGGACAACGGCGCTTTGCCGCCGGCCTACAAAAAGGCTCCTGGTTCACTTCAGGGCGGCCAGCGAGTTCTAGCGCTTTCGACAGCTGCCAGCGCGGTGAAATATCAAAACGTAACCGCGTCACTGCGAAACCCGGCTGGCAATTTTGTTTCACCAACCAGTGATTCAATGGCTTCTGCTGCTTCGGCTATGACACCGACAACAGCCAATGACAGGGTTCGAGAGTTTGACTTTTCGACCGATGCAGCGAAGGCTGCCCAGACTGCCTACCCACTGACAATGCCGGTTTATGCAGCAGTTAACCCGGTCGGTCTCGATCAGAGCCTGCGTGCGGTCTATGCAAACTTCATCAAATATGCGGCAACACAGGGTCAAGTCCAAGGAACCGAGCTTGGGCAATTGCCTCCAGGATACGCGCCCCTAAGTGAGGCAAACGTGGCACAGGCACTTCAGGTCGCATCTTTAGTTTCACAAGGC
Source organism: Microbacteriaceae bacterium (assembly GCA_947447385.1). Taxonomy (GTDB): domain Bacteria; phylum Actinomycetota; class Actinomycetes; order Actinomycetales; family Microbacteriaceae; genus Rhodoluna. The sequence goes on along the minus strand of CANFKN010000012.1, from coordinate 12,417 downwards.
TTAACTAACTTGCCAGAACCTGTTCCCTCATTTGTTCCAACAACTTCACCGAGTGTTCCACCTACAGTGCCACCATCAACGTTAGAACCAACGGCAGTCGAAACACCAAAGGTTTATTTTGGTGCGGCAACACCAAAAGATCCTTCGATAGGTCCGTTGGCAAGTGTTGTTCCAGTCGGCTTCATCGTTGGAACGCTCTCAAGTTTCATTTATTCAAGGCTGGGCAAACGCAAGCGAAGTAAGCGCCCAAGTTAGTAAAAGATTTTGGTCGAAAGACCGAAAAGAATCCGGTGCGAATAGCGCCGGTAACCCATATGAAAGGAAACACCGTGCTAAACAAGAAAGTTGCAGCAATCGCAGCAGCATCGGGCATGACCATCGCTGGTCTTGCACTTGGCATCACCCCTGCAAAAGCTTTTGACCCAGTTTCAAACAGCTATGCAATCGTTGGTTCAGACACACTAGAAGACGCCGTCGGTGCCCTAGTGAACGGCACCAGCGTTACCGACTCATCAGTTCGTGTCACCACCTCAGACAGCTCAACCCTAGCTTCGTGGGATGCCACCGGTTCAACGAGCATCATCACCAAGCCTTACACCACCCGCTTTCAGCGCCCTAACGGCTCTGGCGATGGTCGCACCGCTCTAAAGGCAGCAATCGCCGGCACCAATTACACCTCGAGCTTCTCTGGTCGCGACGCAAGTCTTGATGCCACTCCGGTTGCCGGCAAGATCGACATCGTTCGCGGTTCAAGCGGCGGCACCATCTCTGGTTCAGGCGTTATGCAACGCTACACCTTCGGCCGTGACGCAATCGCTTTTGCCTATGGCGCATCGGTTACTCCTGGCGCTAATGGCTACATCTCACCAGCTGATGTTGTGAAGATGTACCAGTGTGACTCAGCTACCTTGAGCGCTTATGGCGTAACGCACCCAGTTATTCCTCAAGCTGGTTCGGGCACCCGCTCTGACTTCATCTCAAAGCTTGCAACCGCTTCGGGTGACTCATCGTTCACCGACGCGCAGGTAATCACTCACTACACCACCAACTCTGGTTGCGTTTCAATCGGTCAAGAGCACGACGCATCAACTCTTGGCGCAACTGAAATCATGCCGATGTCAGCTTCACGTTGGATCGCAATGAAGAACGGCGCAAGCTACAACCGTGCCGGTTCAGCAACTCTTGGCTCGCTAGTTTCAGGCACTGCAGCAACTTCAGGCACTGCGCCTGTTTTGCCAGTTCTTGCTTACTACAAAGACAGCACCTGGGGTCGCGACACCTACCTGTTTGTTGACAAGAACCGCGTTGACTCAACCAATGGTAGCTACGACGCCGTTCTAAAGGCACTGTTCAGCTACACCGACGAGACCAGCTTGACCTACCAGGGCGACACCGTGCTTGGCAGCCTTTCAAGCTTGCCAACTTTCGGTGCCTACACCTCAGCAGCAGTGAAGTTGAAGTTCGGTTTCTTGCCAGCTTCTGTCAAAGACACTCAGCTAGTTAACTAGTCAAAGAATCTAAGGAAAAACACCCAATGAAGAAATCAATTGCTCGCGTTGCCGTTGTGGCAACCGTTGTTGTTGGCCTAGTTGCTGGTTTCGCGACCACAGCTAGCGCCACCACCGGCACCAAGGCTACTCAGGCGAACGGCTCATATGGCCCAGTTCACCTGTTCTTGACCGGTTCATACGCTACCCCAAGCACTTCATTCGCTTGGAACGATAACGTTATTGCTGCTGGCAGCACTAGCGACATCACCAGCGTTATCGCATGCCCTGTTGGCTCGACCTCAGCTGCTACCTTCTTGGCAGCCCGTGGCTCAGAGAACACCAAAAGCTCATGGAGCGCCTATGCTCCTTCATCGTTTGTCGGCGGAACCCAAAACGTTTCGCAGGCAAACTTGAAGCCAGCTGGTCTAACCTCGGGCACACCTGGTGCTAGCGCAGTCAAGACCGCGGGTGGTTCTTACAGCCTCGGTGTCGCTTGCCTAAGCAACAGCGGTGCAACAGTTGACCGCACCTACTACCGCTATGTAACCATCACCGCATCAACTGGCGCATGGACTGCAGCGGCGACTGACTACAGCTACCCAACCCCAAGCATCACGGTAACTCAGTCAAACGCCAACGCAATTCACAGCCCAGCTTTTGCACAGCCACACACCTCTGACGTTCTAAACGCACAGATCAACAGTGTGACTGGTGGCAGCGCTAGCGATATTCCAGCAGGATTCGATGTCGCATTCCAGTGGTATGCAAATGGTTCAGCTATTTCAAGCGCAACTGGCAGCACCTACACCACCGTCGCAAACGATGCAGGCAAGGTTATTACCGTCAAGGCAACCTACACCCGCTCGGGCTACACCGACGTGGTTCAGACAAGTGCCGCAACAGCTGCTATTGAAGGCGATGCTGTAGTTGCTGGTGACGTAACCGTCAACGCAACTGTGCTAGATGCTACGAACGGTCAGCTATCGCTGAGCGTTGCAACTAACGCAACAGCAAACCTGAGCTCAGCTAGCTTAGTTGCTAACTTCTCAACCTCAACCGGTTCACTGCCTGACCTAACTGTTACAGACGGTCGCGTAGTTAGCCAGGACGGTTGGGACCTAAAGGCAAGCGCAACCAGCTTCGCTAAGTCAAACGACAGCAGCATCACCATTCCAGCCGCACAGCTAGGCATTGCCCCAGCAATCAGCGGCTCGACAACCGGTGTAACTGCTGGCACTGCAAGCACTGCCGGTTCAACCACCTACCCATACACCCTTGCATCACAGTCGGCTGGCCACACTCTTGGCGACCCAACTGTTGTAAACGGAACCCTTACCTTCGTTGCACCACAGAACAAGCCTGGAGGCACCTACACCTCTACGCTTACTGTGACTGTTTACTCGAAGTAAGTATTTGAGTGTGGTGAGGGGCGCCGTGCGCCTCTCACCACACTTTTCAAATGATTCAAAAGAAAGCTTTATCAATGAGAAACTCGACGAAGATTATTGCCGCCGGTCTAGCCCTGATCGGTGCTTTGTCATTCTCGACACTTTCTGTCACAACTCAGGCATTCGCCGCCAAAGTAGCCGCAGATAAACCAGCTATTCCCTCAACCTCTGGTTTTTCGGGTGTTCCCGGTGATGCCACCGGAGGCCCCGACGTTAAACGCTCTCGTTTCACATATCAGACTGAGCCAGGGCAGAGCATCCGTGATTATTTTTATGTTTCAAACGTTGGCACAGAGCCAATTGATCTGCGGGTCTATGCAGCCGATGGCAGCACCGCACAAAATGGCTCGTTCGACGTTGGCGTTGCTACCGACCAACCGAAAGACGTCGGTTCTTGGGTGCATTTTCAAAACGGGCAACCACAGCTTGACGTTCACCTAAAAGTTGGCCAGAGCAAAACATTGCCGTTTGACCTGACTATTCCGGCAAATGCCACGCCAGGCGATCACGTTGGTGGCATGGCCGTTTCGACGATTGCAAGCACCGACGGGCAGATTAAAATCGAACGCCGCGTCGTAACACGTCTTTATGCTCGATTGGGTGGCACCATCACCCCTGCGCTTTCGGTGAGCAACATGTCGGCACGTTACGTTGCAGCTTTCAACCCGCTTGACGGAATCGTCTTTGAACACTTCACACTCTCAAACACCGGTAATGTCTCATTGAAGGCCGTTGTCACGACTCAGGTTCTAGGCCCGGCAGGAATTCAATTGGCCCCTGACGTGGTCACTAGCGTCGCTGAAGTTTTGCCAGGATTCTCACGCGATGTTGAGATTCAAGTTCCAGGCGTTGGCCAGTGGGTTTACCTAAACCCACGCATTCACCTCGTGCCAGACGTAGATTCTGATGCTCTAAACCCGGGCGCGCTCAAAGCGGCTGACAAAGACATTGTGTTCTTTGAGTTTCCGACCACCTGGTTCATCATAATTGTGATCTGCCTAGCGTTCTATTTCACAATCAGGGCTCGCTACCGTGCGAAGCAAAAGCAGATGAAACAGTGGATGCTGTTCACCGAGCAAGAGGCGCGCCGAAAAGCCGGTATCGATCAATGAAAAAAACCAAGGGCTCTAGAACTCTTGCCGGCTCGATTGCCATTGGCTTAGCTGGCACTGCTGTCGGTATGTCTATTTTTGGCGCAACGATTGCAAGCGCAATCGACATTCCAGTTATTGCCACCGTCTTAGAGCCAAGCCCGACTTCGACACCCAAAACTTTTGTTGACCTGCCCGTCGGTGAGCCTAGTGAGTCAGCGCCCGAAGTTATTATTCAGTTGACCGGGCTAGAGCCATATTCATTTGTGCAGATTTTTGCCCAGTCAGAGCCGATATTGATTGCTAGTGGTTTTGCCGATAAATTCGGCGTCTTCAAAGTGAAAGCACAGTTGCCTCCATCGCTTGAAGCTGGAGACCACAGCATCGTTGCGAATGCACAAAAACTTGGCGACCCAGCTCCAACAATCGCAACCCTAATCAAATTCGCCGTGTCAGATTCGGGCACCGTTCAAAAATCATCTTCGGCTGGGGGTGGCAACTCGGGTGGTTCGAATAATGGTGGCAGTTCGGGCGGCGGCACCGGTTCAGGTGAAAACGGAGGCTCGGGAGGGTCAACTCAACCGACACCGTCACCGTCAGCATCGGCTAGCGCTGGTGCCGGCTCAGACTTGAGTCGTGGAGTGGTGCAAGTCAGTGGTGTCTCTGCTCAATCCAGGCCGTCTATCAACCCGTTGGGTGAACCGGCGCAGGTGCAGGTCACGCTACAAAACCACTACTCAAAAACGATACCTGTGACAGTCAACGTTGAGATAGCTAACTTCTTAGGCATGCCAGTGGCTGAAACCAGCCACAAGGGTGATTTCAACTTGGTTGCTGGTGCAAGTGAAACCCTCTCACTCTCGAGCTCAACACTGGGCCAATGGGGTTTTTACAGTGCAAGAGTTACTGTGGCACCGAGGGGTAAAGTTGGCGGAGTTCTGCTGCAACCAATGGTTAGAGAAGTGTCATTCTTTGTTTTGCCGGTTTGGCCTACCGTGTTTCTTTTCTCAGCGATTATCTTTGAGATTGTCAGAAGCCTGAATCGATCATTCTTGCTGAAAAGAAGATTTTCTAACATTTTGGGCGCTTCAATGCTCGAAGGGGAACCAGGTGAATAATGGGCCTATTTGATAACGAGAGCTTGCGCGGTCGCCGCTCAAAGGGAGTTGCACCCACTTCTGCAAACCAAGCAGCTAGAGTTGCGGCAAAAATCGCTGCGGAATCATCTTCTGAGGTAACAAAACCTAACAGGCCGATTTTGCGGGGCATTGTCGGCATGACAACACTCTTCACTGCAATGTTTTTGTTGAACCTAATGGTGTTTAGTCACATCTTTCACATTTCAGAACAAACTCGCCTGCGCAATGAGTTTCGCGACCAGCTGGCGGCTTCGGTCGCGCCAACCGCTGAAGTTGATTTTGAAAAACGCATTTTGCAGCAGGGCGCACCAGTTGGTGTCATCAAGATTCCGTCGCTGGGCGTGGACGAGGTAATTGTTGAGGGCACAGATTCAGCAACTTTGCGATCTGGGCCTGGTCATCGTCGCGACACAGTGCTTCCGGGGCAACAGGGAATCTCAATAATCATGGGTCGTAGCTCTGCCTACGGTGGCCCATTCGCAAACCTTCAATCTCTCAAAGCGGGCACAGAGTTCAAGGTCATCACAGGTCAAGGTGTGCAAGTCTTCAAGAGCTTAGGAATCAGATATGCCGGCGACCTATCTCTTCCTCCAGTCGGGTCGGGCGAGAGCCGACTCATTTTGGCTACCGCGCGGGGTGGCGCTTATAACCCGCAGGGAATGGTCTATTACGATGCTCAGCTAGTCAGCAAAGTTCAACCTCGAGGTTTGCGCATTACTTCGACGGCTAACGTCAGTCCTGAAGATCGCGAATTTGGTTTCGATACAAGATTTGCTTGGGCCCTAGTTCTTGCTCTTCAGCTACTAATTGCACTCGAAATAGGCGCAATTTGGTGTTGGCGCAAATTTGGGTCACGCAGCACTTACCTCGTGTTCACCCCGCTTTTACTTTTGGCAAGCATTCTTGTAATGGACCAAGCAACCAGGCTTTTGCCCAACCTACTTTAAAAAGAACGGTTACATAAATGAGTACCTTTTCACCTACAGCAATGCCACTGGCAACGCTCGAAGGCAACAACGTATCAGCTTGGTTCGGCGACCACAAAGTTTTAGATCGCGTTTCGCTGACCATGCCAGCGGGTGTCATCACTGCGCTCATCGGTCCTTCAGGCTGTGGCAAGTCAACTTTTCTGCGCATCCTTAACCGCATGCACGAACTCGTGCCGTCAGCGAGCATGGCTGGTGAAGTTCTGCTCGACGGTGTCGATATTTATGAACCGGGTCGCAAGCTAACCGACGCGCGCAAGCAAATCGGCATGGTTTTTCAAAAACCAAACCCGTTCCCTGCAATGTCTATTTATGACAATGTGGTTGCTGGTTTGCAGTTAACTGGCAAGACGGTCAGTCGCGATGTTAAGGATGATTTGGTAGAAACCAGTCTCAAGCGCGCTGGTCTCTGGAAAGAAGTGAAGGATCGCCTCAGAGCACCCGGCGGTGGCCTGTCAGGTGGCCAGCAGCAACGTCTTTGCATTGCTCGTTCTCTGGCCGTTATGCCTCGCGTCTTGCTGATGGACGAACCATGTTCTGCGCTTGACCCAACCTCAACTCGTGTGATTGAAGAGACAATGCTTGAGTTGGTCAAAGACGTAACGATTGTCATTGTGACTCACAACATGCAGCAGGCACAGCGCGTTTCACAGCAGTGCGCCTTCTTCTTAGCCTCACAGGGTCAGCCTGGCGGCATCGTTGAATATGGCAATACCGAAGCTATGTTTAGTCAACCAATTGACCCGCGAACAAACGACTATGTCAATGGTCGTTTCGGCTAAAGACCAAGCAATAAAAACGCTCCCACCAGATCACTGGTGGGAGCGTTTATTTAAGCGCTATTTAGCTGCGACGCTTGATAGCACTTTGAAGCCGAACTTTGGCAGAGTGACTGTTAGTGCTGCGCCAACGGTTGACCTGCGACCAGTTGCAAAGTCATAGTATTTTGCTTTGATCGAACTGGTGTCAACTGTTGCTGTTGCGGTCTTCGAACCGATATTTGCAATCACTATCACTCGGTTTGAGCCATAGCTGCGAACATAGCTGATGATGTTTCGATTGCCGTTTGACAGTGCTCTTGGCGCTTCTGCCTGAAGGCCAAGTGATGCGTTCAAACTTCGCAGGGTCGCAAGTTTGCGATAAAAGTCAGTTGAGCTTGCGGCCGTTTTGGCTGAAGACGTCGGCCACGGGCTGTTCTTGTCGTTAGGTTTTAGCTTGCTTGAAATGCCTATCTCTTGGCCGTTATAGACAAGCGGAGTGCCCGGAGCCGTGAATGCAATGACATTGGCAAGCTTGGCCGCACCACCGAGTCGTGTGACATCCGACCCAGAATAGGAACTCTGAATGTCGTTGTTTGTGAACCCAATCGAGAAGTTTTTGCCTGCTGAGTAGGTCGCCAAAACCGCACTGGTGAGAGTGGACTTTGAAACCTTGAACTTTGGCAGAAGGTTCAGCTTTGCATAAAGGTCATTCGCGTATCCACCAGCGATAGCGTTTGTGCTGATTGCAACATTGGTGCCATCAGACATCCAAAGCAGCTTAGAGGCGCTTGTGGCGTTCACTTCTGCGGTAAGGCGGTCTAGATAGGTGCTCGGCAAAGACAACGCGTTCACAAAACTAAATCCATCTACGCCAAAATGACTCACCCAATATTTGAGCTCTGCGACCATCGAGGCCGTCATTTCTGAGTTCGAATAGTTGAGCAGTACTTTGTCTTCTTCTAGGCCAATGCCATTGCTCGGGTTCAGTGGTGCACCAAGCCCGTCGAGCTGATACCAGTTCTTGTGGTTTAGATACCACGGATGATCTAGCCCTGTCGCCTGCGCGTTCCAGCCGACCACAACCTTCATGCCATAGAGGTGTGCGCGATAGACCAAATCGAGAAACTCAGCTTCTGTGCCCGATGGCTTGGTCAGGAATTCTGGGTTAATGAAGTGATAGTCGTCAACGGCATAGAGCGACCCAAGGGTTCCTAGATGCTTGGTCGAAGAGATTGGAGTCAGTGGTGCAAACGCCAAAACTTTGATGCCCAAGGCTTTTAGTTTTGGTAGCTGGTTTGCTTGAAATGCCGCGAGTGTTCCGGCGGCTGTAGCCTGACGAACATTCACTTGATAGATAGTTGCCTGGCTTGCCCAGTCGGGTCTGTCAACTGCGACGATGTCTGCGGGAGGTGTCGTGGGTGAAGGTGAGGCTGTGGCTGTTGGCGTTGCTGTTGCAGTTGGCGTGGGTGTTGCAGTCGCTGTGGCCGTGGGAGTCGCAGTTGGCGTGATTGTTCCACCGGTCTCTGCCGCGGCAGTCCATGCTCCAGTGACCGCTGTTACGGCGATTGATCGATACGAAGCATAGATAACGTTGGTGTCTTGATTGTCGGTGCAAGCCACACCAACGTTCCAAGCACCACCGATAGCTTTCACAGTTGAGACCGTTCCATTTGTTAAGCCGCTGAGTTTGTGGTTAGGTTGCAACACATTTGTGGTGCCGGCAACGAAAGTTTGCTTCGCATAGGCTTGCCAGGCAGTTTTTGTGTATTCGTTTCCGGCCGTCGATATGAACACCCAGGCACCAGTTGCCGAACTCGGGCAACTGAACGCAGCCGCAATGTCAGAGCTAGAGGTTGCACCGATGATGTTGTCTGTCCACCCAAAAGCAGTGCCCCCGGTGTTGCTAGGCACATAGGAGCCTGACTTGAAAAAGAAGTCTTTTTCGGCTGAACTGCCGGGACCATAGGTCGGTGTGCTCGTTGCACTAGGGGTGCTCGTGCCAGTTGGTGATGCGGTGGCTGTTGATGTCGAAGTTGGAGTGCCGCTAGGTGCAGCCGCCGCCGACCACGAGCCCGTAGTTGCTGTTACTGCGATGGTTCGATAGGCGGTGTAAGTAACAACAGCATCGAGGTTTTCAGTGCAACCAACGCCAAGGCTCCAGGTGCCACCAATAGCTTTTACTGTTGAAACCGTGCCGTTCGTCAAACCACTTAGCTTTAGGTTTGGGGTCAGAACGTTTGATGTGCCCGCGCTGAAAGATAGTTTCGCATAGGCCTGCCATTGTGTCTTCGTGAATTCGCTACCTGGCGTTGAAACGAATACCCACGCACCTGAAGATGTTGCAGGGCAGGTGATCGGTGAGTTAAGATCTGACATTGAACCAGAACCAATGACATTGTCTGTCCAGCCGAAAAGGCCTGTTCCGTCGGAATAAGCGCCGCCCTTGTATAGGTGCAACGACTGGTTCGATGAGTTGGTTGGTTCAGGCGTTGAACCAGTAGCAACCACAGCTGAAGTGCTTAGACCGAAGCCCAAAACAACTAGAGATAGTAAAGCGATGAGTGCTTTGTTGCGCACGAATGTTCCTTTGCTCAGCATTAAGGTATGAGACCAAATTAGGCTTTCAAGATTAAGCTGTGGCAAAAACTAGGTAACCACTTTGTTTGCCTCGTAAACGCAAAAGAGGGAGCCACCGAAGAGCCGGCGACTCCCTACTTTGGGTTTTCGCTAGGCGATCTTTTTAGCGGCTGAAACCTTGACGACTGTTGTGAAACCAGCTTTGGTTTGAGTCACGCGAACAGACAGTTTATGACCCTTTTGCTTGGCAGTGATTTTGAGGGTTGCGGCAGTTGCTTTAGAAATAACTTTGCCATCTAGCAACCACTGATATTTCAAGGTGGCACCAGAACGAGCGCCGACAACCTTGGCCGAAACGGTCTTTGTTGCCTTGGTTGTTCCGACAATCGCGACTGTTAGGGAACCAAACGTTGCGTTTGCGACCGCGCTTGTCGAGGCACTGGTTTGTGTTGCTGACTCAAAGCCGATGAGGCTTCCTGTGACGCTCACGCTTAGAGTGTGGTTTACGTCGGCCGCCTGCGCTACATAACTAGCTGAGGTTGCCCCGCTGAGGTTTGAGCCATCGCGCTTCCATTGATAGCTGAAAGAAACTCCATCAGACCAGACACCTGGCACTGCTGAAAGCGTGCTGCCCGCCACGGCGGTGCCAGAAATTGTCGGAACAGCTGTTGTGCCAAGCGGTGCGGCAATAACGCTTTCGGGTGAGCTTTGAGTGCTAGCTGACGGGTAGGCATCGACCCTGCCGGTGACGCGCACGCTCACCTGATGCCCTGCGTCGGCTGGCTGCAAGATATAGCTGGCGTCGATAGCGCCATTGATGGCTGAACCATCTCGCAACCACTGGTAGGTCAGTGCCACTCCAAGATCCCAGCTGCCAGGCTGGGCGACAATTGAGTTGCCAACCATATAGGTGCCTGAAAGCAATGGCGCAGGGGTGAGAACTAGTTCGCCAGCTGAAGTCCAAGCGCCAGTTGATTGCGCAACCGACACCCTACGAAACGCAACGTAGTCAACGGTTGTGTCTTGATTTTCGGTGCAGGCGATTCCAAGGCTCCATGAGCCACCCAGGGCCTTCACAGTCGAAACCGTGCCATTTGCCAAGCCGCTGAGTTTCAGGTTTGGTGTCAAAAGATTCTTTGTTCCAGAGACAAAAGACTGTTTCGCATATGCCTGCCAGTTTGTTTTGGTGGTTTCATTGCCAGCGCTGGCAACAAAAACCCAACCACTTGTCGAAGCTTCAGGGCAAGCAAAAGATGCGTTTAGATCGGTTGATGATGCCGAGCCAATGATGTTGTCTGTCCATGCGAACGCGGTAGAACCGTCGGTGAAAGATCCACTTTTATAAAGGTTAACGAGTTGCCCAGAGCGCACCGGTTCGGTGGCATTTGCAGTCGAGATTGGCGCGCCAACCACCACGCTAGCCGCAAGAAATAGTGCAATGACTTTCGCTGAATTGCGCAAGGTAGCTCCCTTTTTCATTAGTTCTTTTGATTGATCGATGGCTCGGGTGAGGCATTCCATTTGCCAGTTTGAGATTCGACTTTGATTGATCGATAAGAGACGCTCAAAACATTCTTTTTGGCTCCAACCGTGCAGGCTAGACCAAGGCTGTAATCGCCACCGATTCTTTTCAAATAGCTCGCCCCAGGCGCACCGTTGACTAAACCAGACGGCTTGAAGTTAGGTGTAAGAACGCTTTTTGTGCCGTTCACAAAAGAATTTTGGGCGTAGGCTAACCAACCGAAATCCGAGTCGCGTTCTTGGCCAGGTGTTGCTAGAAATACATAAACTTCAGTCGCCTCGGCGGGGCAGTTTAGACGAGACTCGATGTCGGTTTTTGATGTTGAACCAATAGCGTTTGTCGTCCAGTCAAAACCGAACGATGAATCTTTATATGCGCCGGTAACAAAAAGGCTGATGGCCTCGGCAGAGTCATTTTTAGGTTGGCTAGGCTGCAGAAAGAGAACGGTGGCCAAGACGCCACAAATCACCACAACTGCGGCACCTAGCGCAAAGAGAAGCTTCTTGTTCACTTGGCAAAATTATCAAGGCATTGTTAACACAAGTTGAATGCCAGATAAAGACGGTTAGTCGATGTCGCGGCGCAAGCTTGTTAAGAGTGCGCTGCCAACTAAGACCGCCGCGTAGCCAACTAGCAAAAACACCGAGATTAGTGGCGAGAAGAACTCCATGGTTGCAAGCGGGTTTCGAGTCACTGTGCTGCCAACGTGCAAATCCATCATTCCCGAAATGAGAGAAGTGAACAAAAACTTGCTGCCTTCATTGTGAAGTGAGCCAAGAACCACCGTGAGAATCGGGTCGATTAGGAACATCCATGCCAGCAAGCTAACGATGGCTGCGGTCTGGTTGCGAATCAAAGCGCCGACAGCCAGACCGATCAAACCCATGACGATGCCCGAAATGCTTGCCGTGAGAGCTAGATCGCCAAACGCGCTTAGGTGCGGGTCAGCGTGCTTGTAACCGGTCAGAACGATTAGCCCAACAACCGACGCAATCGTGGCACTAATGATTTGAACCACAAGGCCAATCAGTGCGGCCATCACGATCTTTGCGCTTAGCACCGATGCTCGGCGCGGGGCTGCCAAGAAAGTTGCGATGGCTGTGCCTTTCGCGAACTCGCCTGCCAAAAGCATGGCCCCCAGAATCATCGCAAAATAGTAGCCAGCCGAGGCTTTGCCAAAAATTGCGTCAACAGTGTTTGGGTCCATCAGCGGGCCAGGCGTTTCAGCGCCGTCAACGACTACTCTGGTCGAATCAAGCACGAGTGGCATAACCGCGGTGCTGAGCGAAGCGAACGCGATTGCGCCAATCAGAAGCCACCAAGTGCTGCGGGCATAGATAACTTTTCGAAGCTCACTTTTCAATAACGCTGCAAAATTCACTTTGCGCCCTCCTGGATTGCTG
>CANFKN010000011.1 GCA_947447385.1 Microbacteriaceae bacterium | reverse complement strand
TCGAACACGAGGCAAACTTATTGGCTTGATCGTTATTGCAGTGGGAGCTGAGTTTGGCGATGAACACATTTGATGCCATGCCTGTTGTCGCCGAATCGAGAATCGAGTCAACCAAACCGTGAAGTTCTTCGTTGGTCTCGATTGAATCTTGAGCGTTTGTAACGTTGGTGTCGGCAATCAACCAGAGTTGAGCCCCTGCTAACGGAGGTCGCTCGATTTCACCCATGCCAATCTGACGAATGGTTTCGGGCAGTGCAAATTCTTTGATGTATTTATCGAAGGCGCCGTTTTCATAGGCCAACTGATACATCAACAACTGCGGATGCTCTTTGGCATCTTTCGCACCAGTTTCAAACGTGCCGGTCTTTAGGTCAACGATCATGACGCGGCCGTCGGCTAGTTGTTCGATTCGGTCGACTTTGCCGTTGACGATTGCGTGATCGACGGTGAAAGTGAATGGAACCTCTCGGCCGATGACGACTCCCCCAGATTTTTCAAAGTCAGCGAGATATTCGAGCGCGTTTTGAACCATGCGGTTGGCTTTGCGCTTTGCGATTTGCTCAACCCAATCAGCTTCGAAAGTAAGCGACTGCCAACCGGTGTCGATTGTCTTCAGCAGCTCAGCTTCGTCGGCGCTGGTTGCAAGCTCAACCGCCTTGTGAACGATTGAACCCAGGCTGGCTTCGAAACTCGAGCTGTTACCGCCGTGAGCGTTGATAAACCAGTGGAGCGGGCATTTTAGAAAGTTGTCGATGTCTGATGGCCGCAAATAAACCAAACTGTTCTCATCATTTAGATCAAACAGTGGGGTCTCACTCGAAAGCGGCATGAGGCCATACCAAGAATCTGGGTGAGCACCTGCGACGCCTGCCGTTGCTAACTTTGCCAAGCCCATGGTTAACCGGTTGCGAATGGCTGCAGACTCGGAGGTTTCGCTGTTATAACTTTGGGCCAGATCGCGGCGCAATCGGGCCGACAAAGCTCGCAACGTGAGCGAGGTGCCCTCGAAGCTTGAGGTTGCGGGAACCTCGCCGTTGACGAGAGTCAAAAATTGCGAGATTTGAGTGTCTTCGGCATTATGCGAAGACACGATTAGTTTTTGGCTGGCTGCACCAACCGCTTTGTGAAGAAGGCGAAGTTCGTCTGGCAACTCAGATTTCGCGAAACTCTTGGCATCGCTAACGCGACCAGTTAGCAGACCGTCTAAAACGTTAGCCGCTAGCAAAGTCGATCGCGGGCGCAGGTTTGGCCACGCACCTTCGATTAGAGCTGGCAGGCACACGACCTTGAACCGACGGCCAATCAGACCTGAAGGGGTCAGCAACTGAACGGTTTGGCGGCCTCGATCTGTGATCGCCAAACTGTCTTCTGGCAGACCGAGTGCGAGTTGATTTTCAATGAAATCTTTGGCCGATGCATTGCCGTCGCGCTCGACGAAACGATTTGCAGCGGCAAAAAGTGCAGCTACGGCGTCGAGGTTGCGATTGGCCTGCAATGCCACCTCGCCGATGCCTTCGCTCAGCGCCTGCCAGGTTTTGCCAATCTTGCTCGAATTGAAAATCAACCATAGCAACTCTTCGATGTTGAAGTTCGGTTTTGCAGCCAACGCTTTGGCCTCGAAGAAGGTCTTGATGAAGCGGTTGGCTTTTCGACCCTCAGGGTTTTCGAGCGTTGCTGCCGAACCTACCGCCGCGAAAAGGTCGGTGACGAGTTCGTCGCCGTTGCGGTTGCCTTCGGCGTCAAGTTCTTGACGACGAAGCACGCGACGCAAGCGACGCATGGCCAGATTATCGAGCCCTGCATAAGGTGAGGTGAGAAGCTCAAGGGCGAGCTCGTGGGTCACTGGCTCGTCGCTCAACACGGTCTGCGCGATGCGCAAAAGTGCTCGGCTGGCAAACTCATCGCGCAACGCTGTTTGAGCGCCGGCAACTCGAGTTGGCACTGACTCGCTCGCTAGAGCGGTTTCGAGCAGGTTGAGTTCACCGCGGCTTCGAGCCACCACGGCAATGTCGGCCCATTCGATCTGGCCATAAAGATGCAGCTCGCGCAGGCGACGTGCTAGCCACGAGATTTCAGAAACGCGGTCGCGCAACACCACGGTTTCAATTGCAGGGCTTGGGTTCTTGCCATCAGCTGTTTGACTGAGGCTGCGGCGCTGCGTGCCGCCCAGAGCGGTGTCGATGCTCGCGCTGATGCGAAGCAAGAGTGCGCTAAGTTCAGCTGGGCGCGCTTGGCGCTTAGGTTCAAGAGCAACCACCTGGGCAGCCTGGCCTCGATTTGAAGCAATCTCACGAGTTAGCAGGGCCATGGTTTGAGGGTCGGCAGCTCGAAAACCGAGGGTTGAAACGTCTGGGTCGCCAAAGAGAATTAGCCCGCGGCTAGAGCCTTGTTTTGATTCAGAAAAATATTTAGCCTCGGCTACCGCACGCAAAAGTTTCACTGCCGCTGGTGTGAGCTCTTGAGAATCGTCAACTAGAACCACGTCGATTTCATCGAGCAACTCTGGCTGAGCCAGAATGAGCTCGCGGGCGTGGTGCAAAAGCATGCTCGGCTCAAAACGCTGTTCATAATCTGGCCCTGCGACGACAGCCAGGTAGCGCTCATAAAGGTCAGCCGCAAAACTCCAAGTCACCCGATCGTGAGAAACCGCCAATGCGCGAAGTGCCTCAGCCGAAAGCTGATGTTCTTGAATCACGGCAAGGGTGTCGCGCACCTCAGAACGAAAGCCTGACAACCCAAGCGTCAAAGAGTTGAAAGGTGTTGTGGTTGGGTCGATATCGGCCAAGATTTGGGCAAGAATGCGATCTTGCTCGCTGCCGCTAATGAGCGTTGGCAAAGCCTTGCCGGTTTTGAGTGCAGCTGAGTGAAGCAAGCCAAAAGCGAAAGAGTTTAGGCTGCGAGCTAGTGCGCCCCCGGTTGCCGTCTGAAGTTCAAGAGCGAGTTTGTCGCGCAACAGGGTTGCCGCGTTTCGATTTGCAGCAATCACCAAAATCGAGTCAGGGTGGCGACCAGCCTTGACCGCTGCTTTGACCCACTCGGTCAATGCAAAAGTTTTGCCAGTGCCTGGGGCGCCAACCACAGTCGCAACCGCTTCAACGCCAAGCGACAACACAGGTTTCAGAGCAAGCTCATCAACCTCGGTTTCAGCCTGGCCAGCTAGATAGGCGGCGGCTGCGCGACTTAGGCGAAAAGAAGTTTCAGGCATGTGCCTAACTTACAAGCTGCCTACGACAATTTTGTGAATGCGAAAGGGCGGGAATCCTAGTTAAAAAATTAGTAGCGAGACTGCTCAGGGTCGATTTCTTCGACCCAGGCAACCACTCCGCCGCCAACGTGCACAGCGTCGGTGAACCCAATGCGGTGCACGACAGCGAGCGCATCAGCCGAACGCTTGCCCGACTTGCAGTGAATCACAATCTGCTTATCGCTAGGCAACTTGGCGAAAGCCTCGCCGCTCAAAAACTCGCCCTTTGGAATCAAAATCGAACCTGGAATGCGGTTAATCTCAAACTCGTTCTGCTCACGCACGTCAATCAGAATGAAGTCATCTTTGCCAGCGGTTCGAGCCTCAAGACGCTCAGCCAACGTGTGAACGTCAATAGTTGACGCGGCAATCAGCGCCTCGTCTTCGCCACCCTTGAGACCACAGAAATAGTCATAGTCAATCAGCTCAGTAATCGGGCCAATCTCAGGGTCTTTGCGAACCGGCAGCTCGCGCCACTTCATTTCAAGAGCATCAAACATCAACAGGCGACCAAGCAAAACATCGCCGATGCCCGTGATTAGCTTGATAGCCTCGGTGGCCATAACCGAACCAATGGCTGCACAAAGCACACCAAACACGCCACCCTCAGCGCAGCTCGGCGCCATGCCCGGAGGTGGAGCCTCTGGGTAAAGGTCGCGATAGGTTGGGCCCTTGCCCTGCCAGAAGACCGAAACTTGGCCGTCAAACCTAAAAATCGAGCCAGAAACATAAGGCTTCTCAAGAATCGCCGCCGCGTCGTTCACTAGGTAGCGGGTTGCGAAGTTGTCGGTGCCATCCAAGATCAAATCATATTGAGCAAAAATGTCGAGAACGTTGTGGTTCTCGAGGCGCTCTTCGTGCAGCACAACTTTAACGTGAGGGTTGATGCCCTGCACCGACTCTTTAGCCGAAACCGCTTTAGGTCGACCAATGTCGCTCTGCGAGTGGATCACCTGGCGCTGCAGGTTTGACTCGTCAACAACGTCGAAGTCAACGATGCCCAAAGTGCCAACACCAGCTGCAGCTAAATAAAGCAGAGTCGGCGAACCAAGACCACCAGCACCAATGACCAAAACTTTGGCGTTCTTGATGCGGCGCTGACCAACGAGGCCTACCTCGGGAATGATCAGGTGGCGCGAATAGCGCTCGATTTCGCTCTGGCTAAGCTCGCCAGCCGGTTCAACCAGCGGCGCGAGTTTCACAGATTTTGCAGCAGCCACAAGGCCCTCACTTTCAAACAACGTGTATCAGTTTAAGCAACGTGCCCTTTAACTGCATAACCCTGTCGTAATCTAGTGAAAGAAACAGAAAGGTGCGCCATGGAGATTCGTATTGGCATTCGCAACTCAGCCCGTGAATTGAGCTTTGAAACCGCTCAGCCCGCGAAAGAGGTCGAGGCTGCTGTGGCCGCCGCACTAGAAGCTGAAGCTAAAGTTCTGAAGCTCACCGACGACAAGGGTCGCATCTATGTTGTGCCGACCGATGCGCTAGCATATGTTGAAATCGGAGCAGAAGAAACTCGTCGAGTAGGATTTATCGCCTAATGGAACTTTTATTGATTTTGGTTTATGCAGCCATCTTGGGTCTAGCAGCACCTTATGTAAACGTGCGCAGCCTTGACTATGGTCAGCTCGTGCCGAGCGCAATCGCTTTGAACTCTGGCGCCATCTTGTTCACCATTTTGATGTGGACCGGCCTTGGCACTGCAAACGCCTGGACCTGGATCATCGTTATGGTCGCAATGCCATTCGTTATGGCACTCGGCGCGAACCAGCTAGCCGCTGCTCGTCGCAACTCTGACGCTCTGGCTTTGGTGAACATCAAGACCAACCGTGCTGCTGCAACAACAGTTGAGTCATCAGCTGGCGGCGAAGACGTCACCTACATCACCGTTTAATTTATAAACTCGGATGCTTGCCTTCGGCCAAGCAGTCACGGCCTCGCGCATGTTTGCGGGGGCAAAGTTCTGGTCAGATGAGTTGTCTTGGCCTAGGCAGTTAGCCCGAGTGCGTCCATGCGCAGGGTGTGCTTGCCGATCAGTTCGCTGACGAGCGGTTCAAGTTTGCTATAAGCCTCTAGATTAGCTGCGCGCTCTTCAGCGAAGGTCAATCGGGTGCCTTCGGCAACGCCGGCCAACTTGCGGTTATCGAATGCCCCGCGCAGCTCAAGCAAAGTGTCGCCCATGATGCGGCGACCCCAAAGCGCTAAACGACCCGCCAAAGCATCGTTGTCGGCCATGGCCTCAGTCAAAATCTTGACCGCAAACTTTTCGATGGTTTTGTCATCTAGGGCTTTTTGAATCGCAGCTTTCGCCTCAGGTTCAAGGGCAACAGCTAGTCGGCGATAAAAGTCATCAAGAAGGCCACTAACCAAATAAACCTTGATGACGGTTTCATACCAGTCGGTGCCGCGGGTGCGTGAGTGAAAAGTTTCGATGCGTTCGACGAAAGGGTCAGTTGCATCGGTGACGTCAAGGCCAAGCGCTGCGATCTGTTTAGCAACGGCGCGGTACTTGCCATAGCTCTTGTTGGCGGCTTCGCTCAACTCGTGCTTATAAAAAGTGTTCGGTGAATATTTGAGTTCGTTGGTGAGAATCTCAAAGTTCGCCAACTGAATGTAGGCGAGCTGACCTAGATAATCGCGTGCCGGTGGTGCATATGGGCGAAGGTCAACTTCGTCGGTGTTTCGGGCTGCACGGTCTTCGCGAGCGGGCAAAGTTGGCGCAGTGGCGCGCTTGCCTAATCGTTTGAGCCATTCGAACACCCTTATAGCTTAACGCCCGCCGATAGACTGTAAACAATTAGGAGTTGTATTGAATTTTTCAGACCTCGGCATTGACGCCGACATTGTCGAAGCTCTAGCGAGCAAAGGCATCACCAGCCCGTTCCCGATTCAGGAACAGGCGATTCCGGTGGCACTCACCGGTCAAGACATTATTGGTCAGGCCAAGACAGGCACTGGCAAGACTTTTGGCTTCGGCCTCCCCCTCATTCAGTCACTTGGCCTCGAGCCAACTTTGGGCGCACAGGCCCTAGTGGTTGTTCCAACCCGCGAGCTTGCTCTTCAGGTTGCTGAAGACCTCACGTTGGCTGTTAGCAACCGCCCAACCATGGTGGCCGCGATTTATGGTGGCAAGTCTTATGAAAGCCAAGTTGAACAAATTGACGCCGGCGCACAGATCATCGTGGGCACACCTGGCCGTTTGATTGACCTCAGCAAGCAGCACAAACTAGACCTCAGCAAAATCAGTTTCATGGTTCTCGATGAGGCCGACGAAATGCTCGACCTTGGCTTCTTGCCTGACGTTGAGCGCCTCTTTGCCTACACCCCACCGACCCGTCAGACTCTGCTCTTCTCGGCAACCATGCCTGGCGCAATCGTGACAATGGCTCGCAAATATCAGAACCGCCCGATGCACATTCGTGCCAACGAGCCAGACGAAGGCCACACCAAGGCAGACATCAAGCAGTTCGTTTATCGCGTGCACTCACTCGACAAAGACGAAATGGTCGGTCGCATTCTGCAGGCCGAAGGTCGCGGCAAGACCGTGATCTTCGCAAAGACCAAACGTCAAGCCAGCAAGGTTAGCGAAGAGCTAATCGACCGCGGCTTCAACGCTTGCGCCCTGCACGGTGACATGTCACAAGAGGCTCGCGAAAAGTCGATGGCTGCCTTCCGCAGTGGCAAAAAAGAGATTCTCGTTGCAACTGAGGTTGCCGCCCGAGGCATCGACGTTGACGACGTAACTCACGTTATCAACTACACGATTCCCGAAGATGAAAAAGCCTACCTACACCGCGTTGGCCGCACTGGTCGCGCCGGCCGTCTTGGCGTTGCAGTCACATTTGTTGACTGGGAGGACATGACCCGTTGGAAGAACATCGACCAAGCCCTCGAGTTTGGCAACCCTGAACCAGCTGAAACTTATTCTTCATCGAAAAACCTGTTCGAAGATCTAGGCATCGCAGCCGGCACCAAAGGTCGCGTTCAAGCTACAAAACGCCCCGACGGATGGAAACCAGGCGACGACGAAAAGCCTCGCTCTGGCGGCGCTGGCCGTGGCGGTCAAAACCGCGGTGGTTCACGCGGCGGCAACAGCTCGAATCGCAGTGGCGACAACCGTGGCGGCCGCAGTGGCTCAGCTAACCCCGGCCGCGCTGGCGGTCACGCTGGTGAAAAGCACGAAGATGGCGGCGTTGAGCGCCAGAAGTCGAGCAATGACCAAGCCCGCTCATCGCACGGTGGCGGCGAGCACGCTCGCCCAACCGGTGAACGCAACCGTCAACGTCGTCGCACGCGCGGTGGCGCTGGTGGCTCGGCTCAGGGGTAAAACCTAAAAGTCGAGCTGCAATAGCTTTGGGTCAAAGTTTGGCATGACCCGTTTCGTGTCATAAGAAGCTGGATATTGAACTATTTTCGTGGTTGCACCGAACTCTGCCTGAAGGTTCCATCTTTGAGGTACGCCATAAACGAGAACCATTTCGGGCCGCAAGCGACTGATCATTTCGCGTAAACCTGTCATGAATATGTCGAGTTCTGTTTTGTCGTCAACAGCACCATACATGCTGCACGTGAATACAGAATTTTTAGGCACGCCTAACACAATCACGTCATAGTCCTCCGGCCCCAACCATCGAAGTGAAACGACAACATTCAATCCGCGGGTTTGCCAAACCACTCCTGCTGCACGCGAGAGCGCAATGTGCTGCCATTTCATCCAATTCGGCATGCTCCGACCCAAACTAAAGTCAGGGGTAATTACTAGCTGAAAAGGGCTAAACCTCTGAACAAATTCCTCAGGATTTGTGAGCACTCGCGCGAACTTCAAGTCGTCGCGGTAAAGATGAAGTCCTAAATCTGCCGCTTCACCCCAACGATTTCGATCGTCGAAAGGCACGAGAAGTCTTGGAGCCTCCATTATTTTTGGCGCTGCCAAAACCAGAGTATGTTGCGGCCCCTCGACCGGGTGGCCGTATGGGTAAGACTCAGGCATACCGCCGAGCAAAAAGACTCTCTGCCTGGTGTCGATCTCAAATTTCATCTACTCGAGCTCGCTAAGAGCATCCTGCAAGTCGACGAATTCAGTTGCAAACCTAAACACTACGCCGTGATCCATGTCGCCATCTTGGCCATAGTGTGTCTCAACAAGCCCTATTTTTGGGTTTCCAATTTCGGATGAAAAAGACACTTGAAACGACTCAAGATGCAAGTTGTCTCGAAAGAGAGTTAACGAACCTCTCGTGAGAAAAAATACGATGGCAATGTCTGTTACATATGAACTTTTTGAACCGTCTTTATTGATTCTCGTTACAGTGAGACGGGCTAGGTTGATGTTTGTGATTGATTCACCAGCGTGAAAATAATAGAGGTTGCCTTTTTTAGTGGCGGCCTCGACCTTTTTCTCCTTGGTTTCATCCACACTGAAAAATGAGAAATCATCACCGAAGCCCGCAAAATCTTGGCTGAAGTAATCCCCCCAAATAAAAGCGCTGGCATCTTCAGCCTTTATAAAAATCGAATCAGAGTAGAGGCTCGAGTCCAAATACTCGCCTCCGATACAGGATAATTTCTTTCCAACGAACCGTTCCAAAACTTTGAGTTCAGGCTTTGTTATTCTTTTTTGCATTCTTTTCCTTTTCAGCTTGCTCGATTGAGATGAAGTGTATCCGTTGAGTTTTTACTTGCTGGCTTTTAGAACTTATGCCGACTGCTGGCGTCCCATCTGACCCAGAAATAGGTCGCAATTGCACAGATGATCCATCTTCCATCACTAGCCGCTCTCCTTTGCCATTCGGCATCGGTTCCCTTACTCCGCCGAGACCAAATGTTTCAAAAACAGGTCTTGCGAATGCTTTGTCAGGTTAACCCGTCGAGTCGGACGGTGGTGGGGAGCACGCGCGCCCGACCGGCAAACGCAACCGCAGGCGCCGTCGCACACGCGGTGGCACGGGTGGCTTGGGCAGCTCGGCTCAGGGTTAAAACAGCCTCGAGGCTTCGTCGTCTTTCATTGAGGATTGCGCCAACCGCAACTTCTCTGTTGGGGTTGGATACATGATGACTTCAATGTTTGGGCCAACGATTTCTTGAATATTCTTCAATGCCGTGCCGTAGACCAAGATTGCGATTGGTTCAAGCCTCTTAACTATTTCTCGAAGTCCATCGATGAACACCTGCCTAAGTTCGGCATCTCGAACTGACCCGTAACTGCTCACAGCAATAACGCTGTGCTTTGGTATGCCTGCCACAACAAAAGCACAATCAGATACGAACCGCCATCTCAATAGAGGAATCACTTTGATGCCCTGGGAAACCCAAGTGGCACCTACGGATCTAGAAACACAAGTGTTTTTTATCCTCTCCCATTGATACATTCCGTCAGAGAGAGTTATGTCAGGTGAACACAGCGCTTTGAAGTGCCCCCATCCATTCCCGTACTTCAGTGGGTCCACAACGACGCTGACAAACTTATCATCGTCTTTATGAAAATGTAGTGCAGTAGTTCCCGGTTCCTTAGAACGCCCCACGTCGTTGAATGCACACATCGACTTGGGAACATCATCTTTTGTCAATCGATCAAATATTGGAAACCCATACTCCGGTTCGACCGGAAAATCCTCCGGGTAGCCAATCGGTCGAGAATGAAGAAGAAAATAGGCGTTGCTTGTTTGCCGAACTTTATAAATCAATTGCCTCTCTCCGCAAAAATCGTTCGCAGGGAAACCGATGAAAATGTTGACTCATAGGAGTTGAACAAATCGGGATTGAACACTGAGAGGGTCGAAGTAGGCGCCATTTCTCTTTTGGATTTTACAAACTCAACGGCTAATGTTTCATCGTGGTGGGTCTGTTTGAATAGCTTGATAGAGCCGCTCTCTAGGCGAATGCTTATCCCAACATCAGAAAAGTAACTCCATACGATGTTGCCATCCACCTTTTTACTTATGCACTCGCGCTCGACGACGACGTCTTGGACAGTTTCGCCTTGAAAGTGAAAGAAGTGAAGGTTTTCACTGCAAATTTCCTCCATTCTGGAGGCTGGCCGTTCGTTGACCTCAAATGAGCACATTAATTGAGCCAAACTGTTAGCTTCAACCCAGGACACAAAACCACCAAAACTTAATTTTTGGTTATCGGTTACCAACACGAATGCGTCCGTCATCTGGTTTCGTGTCAAGGCGGCTCCCGTCAAATATTTCCATTTCTGGCCGACCAGCGAACCTAAAACTATAAGTTCATTCAATTTCATAATGTTTTCAATCATGTTTTCCCTTAATCCAGTGGTACGAAGTGCAAGTTATAAATGAAACCAGAAGGGCCTCGATCATTAATCGCGATGCCCGGAGAGCCATCTTTGGAGCTTGTCACCGGCCTGTATGTAATAAACGAGTACTTACCAAAAGTGGCGATTTTAACCTCGGAGTTCTTACCCTCCTTGACGCTAACAGTGTCCGCGCCTTTCTTGAGCACCTCCCAAAAACGCTCTGCCGCAACTTGTGGCTTGGCCGACTTCACTATTCTCGGTTCATTTTCGCCTTGCACGCCGAACCGGCCCGAGGGACTTAAAGTGAATTCACGGCCTAGGTTCTCAACGTTATCGAGAACTCGTTTACTGCTGTAGACAAGAGAGCCCACGCTGCCAACACCCATTTAGCTCCTTTTCAAAATTCGATGTAGTTGTTGCTTATTCACAACGTATCAGCAAAGAGTCAATGACGCAAATGAGCTGAACAAGTCGGCGTGTCGTGTTGTAATTAAGACATAATATGAGCCACGTACAATTGTTCATTGTTTGGATTGGGGCCATGAAAGATCAAGACGTAAACGAATTGGACACTTCCAATTTGGCCTCAATGTTGCGCGAGCGACGTGGCTCCTTGAGCTTGAGGCAAGCAGCAGAAGCTGCAGGGGTTTCTTTTTCAACTTTTACACGAGTTGAGGCGGGCTCCCAGCCAGATCTTGTAAGTTTCACGAAATTATGCACTTGGCTCGGCGTGAGCGCCAGCGATTTTTTCAGACCAGCTGCGCCGCGGCAAATATCAAATGTTGAAGAAGTTGTTAATCGTCTGCGAGATGACCCTGCATTGTCGCCTGGAGCCGCAGAGCAAATGGCCAACATGATCCGTGAACTTTACTCCGTTTTAGCCAAGCCAATCGAAACACCCACGACAGTTTCTTGCCACCTTCGAGCGGCTTCAATGTTGCGCCCAGGTGTGCCGTCACGTCTAAGCGCAATGCTCGTCGACATTGAAGCTAGCCTCAAGAAGCGAGCCGATGAACTATGACGCTACCCAGAGGTTTCAAGGCCAATGCTGAACGCAAGGCGCTCGAGTTTCGAACTGGTTTAGGGCTCAGTTCAACTGCGCCTATTGACATCGTGGCATTAGCAGCGCATTTTGGGGCTGAAATGGTTCCTGGCGAGGAACTTATTCCGCGAAGCCGGTTCGAAGACTTAGAGTCACTCCAAGTTGGAGCGTTCTCTGCCGCAACGTTTGAAGTTGAAGGCAAAAATTACATTGTGACTTCACCACTCACAAGTGAGGCAAGGCGGCGCAGCGACATTGCGCACGAACTTGGTCACATAATTTTGCAACACGAACTTTCAGAAATTCGTGAAGTCGACGGAGTGCCTTTTAGGAGTTGTCGCCCCGACCAAGAAGAACAAGCTACTGCATTTGGAGCTACGGTTCTCTTGCCTAGGCCTGTTTTGTTAGCCATGATTCGCAAAGGTTTCAATACACCCGAAAAAATTGCCATTGCCCAAAATGTTTCTGTTGACATGGCGCGGTTCAGGCTCAACACAACTGGGGTCCTAAAACAGGCACAACGCTCGCTCTAAATCGTTTGCTAGTAGGTCGCCGCAAGCACGCGCATGCGCCGCGTTTCGAGAAACAAGAGCGTTGCGCCTAGCGTCACGCTGACAAACCAAGGCACCGTCGTGAGCCACCCGATAACGCTATAGAACCCAACCAGCAGGCATCCGACGCCTAATGCACCGACGCTGCTGCGAGTGAATTCCATATCCATTCTTCGTGTGTATAAAACCCAAACCAAGAACACTAAAAACGTACTGAGAATGCCGAAACCAAGCCCGATGAGCGCCGCCTGGCCGATGTATTGATTCAGAACATCGTCGGTTCGGCGATGCTTGAGAATCCAAATCTCAAGGTAGTGAGCATAGATAACTCGAAACATGGCATCACGGCTCAGAAAATACCAAAGCAATGCCGTCGGCACACCTACATAGAACACGCGCCAACCTTGCCTTAGAAATGTCACAAACGATGCGAACTTTTGCATTCTTGACCCCTCCCCTTTTCTGAACTAGTTGTTGATGCTGTTGGCAAACCATTCGGTAGCCGGGTCGAAGTCGAGCACGGTCATATAGTTGCCATATTTCTTGGCAAACTGAGCCTGCTCTTCGGCAGTCAAGACAGCCTGACGGGCTGTGTTCATGTTGTCGCAGGTGTCGGCGAGTTTGACCGCACGCGCCAAAGGGTTAGCCGCGATGCGCTCTAGGTAGGCCTGCTTAAGTTCCAACTTTTCGACCTCTGTCACGCCGGCTGGCGCGTTGAAAGTAAGAAGCTCGACGAGTTCAATCGTCAACGACGAGAAGCCGAGGGCTTTGAGGTCTGCAGCGCTGACGTGGCGGTGAAAGAACTCTTCACTATCTTCAATCACATCGTGAAGCAGGGCTGCGCAAAGTGCGGCTTCAGTTTGAGTTGAGCTGAAGCCACCAGCGGGCAAACTCAAGTCGCGGGCGATGCGGTGCACACGGGCCGGGTGGTCGATATAGGGCGCACCACTCTTATCGGTTTGCGCAAAGTGCACCGCTGAGGCGACGACGGCCGCGCGGGCTTGAGTGTAGAAAAGGTCGCCATCCAAGCCGAATTTTGGGCCGTCAACACCCACAGATGAAGCCAAGTCACCCCAAGCGCCAAAGGGTTGCTGCGATGCTGAAGCAACCAGAGTTTCGAACGCGGCAACAATGTCTTTTGGAATGTCTTTAGCCATGGCTAGCTCTCTAGGCCTTTGGAATCAAGTACTCAAGAACTGACTGCCAGTCGGGAAAGTTTCCTGGGCAGTTTTTTTCAACGCCTTTTGGACCAAACCAAATGTGTTCGGCGCCAAGATCGGCGTTGGCTTCGGCGAACATTCCTGCCCCGTTTGCCTCTCGGTCATCGATCAAAAAGTGACCGCGGTTCAAGTGCTTGTGGTGACTGATGATGAGGCGCTTGTGGGCGGCGTTGCCATCTTGCAATCCGAAGTTCTTGTGAACCCACTCGACTTTGTCATGCCATGCGGTTGGGTTCTTCCATGGCGCAGTCGAGAGCAAATACACGTCGAAGTGCTTGCTCAACTCGAGAAACGCATCGATCGCACCTTCAACTGGCTTCATCATGCCGAAAATGTGTGGCGCTTCGTCGAAGTTTGGCTTGCCGTTCTCGCCGAATAGGTGCTTGGCGTGCAACTCAGGGTGTTCGCGTTCGAGCACCTCGATGCCGCTTTCGAAGTCGACCATGACGTTATCCATGTCGATATAGACGATCTTTTTTGTTGATTCTTGAGTCATTGTTCGCTCCCCGAGTTTCTGCGAGAACCCCTCGCAAGTTCATTGAATCACGGGGTTACGACATTATTTGCGACGCAAAAACGCACAAGCCTCGGATAACCTGTGCACATGGGGTATCAAGAACTTAAGTCTTTCATCACGCAAACTATGCGCATGAGCCACGTCTATCAGCCCGTGGTCATTCGTGAATTACTTTTGGGCAAGGGCCACGCGAGAAGCAGCGATATCGCGAGCAGGCTGGCGGCCATGGACCCAACCCAAATCGAATATTTCGAGCAAATCCTAAAAAGATACCCCAAAACCACTTTGCGTTCCCACGGCATAGCAGACCTCAACCGAGGCGAGTGGCACTTGAATGATGCCAGCGGATTCAACCCCGAACAAATCAAAGAACTCGTTGAGTTGTGTGATGAAAAAATCTCAGATTACTTGGATGAAACCCAAGCCCGCGCCTTCGCTCACCGCACTCGCGGCTATGGGGCTGTGCCGGGGCACATGCGCTTTGAAGTTTTGCGCCGAGCAAAGCACCGCTGCGAACTTTGCGGAATCTCTGCCGAACTTAAGGCGCTTGAAGTTGACCATATTGTTCCGAAGTCACGCGGTGGCAAAGACGAGCTGGCAAACTTTCAGGCTTTGTGCTTCACCTGCAACGCGCAAAAAGGCAACCGTGACAACACCGATTTTCGAAATATTGACGCGATGTATCACCACCGCGACGCTACCTGCCCGTTTTGCAAGGCTCAGACCGACGGCAAACGCAAAATTCTTGACGCCAACAACCTAGCCTTCACGCTAGCCGATGCCCACCCAGTCACTTTTGGGCACATGATCATCATGCCGAAACGACATGAGGCGAGCTATTTCGAACTCACTCACGCCGAACAAACCGCAATCGGTCAACTCGTCGATTCGATGCAGGCCATACTGCTTCTTGAAGACCCTAGCATTCTTGGTTTCAACGTAGGCATCAACATCGGTGAGGTTGCCGGCCAGTCGGTCGAACATGCTCATGTGCACCTGATTCCGCGGCGAACCTCCGACACCGATAATCCGCGCGGTGGAGTTAGAAACTTACTAGGCCCAACTAGCTACTAGTGCGCTCGGCTCAAGAAGCTTTTTCTTCTTGCGCTGCATCGTGTGCGGCTATTTTTGCATCAAGGTCAGCAAATCGTTTTTCTATTACTTGAACGTGTTCGACGGCAGCCTCGCCTTCGAGAATAGTGAACTTGAAATCTGCTGGGTTTGCCGTTTGTTCGGTTTGGCACTCAAAAAAGTCAAAAACCACTGCTTCAATTTCGTCACGGCCAAGTGCCTGCGTAATACCTTTTAGGGCTGGAATGTCGATAACCCAGAATTTGCCATCTTCAAAACAGATTGCTTCAATCATTGCTGTAACCCCTTTGCCTTTGCTGTGCATTCTTTGATTAACCCCTCCGCTGTGAATCTTTCGACATCTCTATGTCTTGGAACACTGATGTGTAAACCATCGAAGGACCAAATCTCATGTTTCTTCCCTTCGCGCACAAATGCGAATTCGACGTGATTCAAACGCGCAATCCGTCTCAGCGTTCTCAGTAATTCATCTCTCTTCATAAACGCTACTTCAGCGTCTATGACCCAATCAAGAGGTGGGCAGAATCCCATCTGTGCACAAAAACAGCAATCACAAACTGTTCACAATCAGCCGCTGAGGGGCGAAATACCACGGCTACCCGAGGCAGAGCGAACTACCCCCGCGCCTTCACCTTCAGCAGCTCAAACATCGCCG
>CANFKN010000010.1 GCA_947447385.1 Microbacteriaceae bacterium | reverse complement strand
GTGATCACGTTGACAACACCCTTAGGCACACCGACTTCTTCAAGAATCTTGACGAAATACAAAGTGGTCAGTGGGGTCAAAGTGGCTGGCTTGATGACCATGGTGCAACCAGCTGCGATCGCCGGTGCAATCTTGCGGGTTGCCATGGCAAGCGGAAAGTTCCACGGAGTGATCAGGTAGCAAGGGCCAACCGGCGCATATGAAACGATTGCGCGGCCGATGCCCTCAGGGTTGGTGCCATAGCGGCCAGTGATGCGCACAGCCTCTTCGCTGAACCAGCGCAAGAACTCAGCTCCATAGTTGACCTCACCAACGGCCTCAGCCAAAGGCTTGCCCATTTCAAGAGTCATCAAAAGCGCAAAGTCGTCTTTCAGCTCCTGCACACGCTCGAACGCTTTGCGAAGCAACTCACCGCGCACACGAGGCGGGGTCTTTGCCCATTCCTCTTGCACAGCTGCGGCAGCATCCATCGCAGCTTTGCCATCTTCAACGCTGGCGTCAGCGATTTTGGCAAGCACCTCACCAGTGGCAGGGTCGAGCACATCGATGGTGTGGCCGCTTGAGCCATCGACCCATGCGCCATTGATATAAAGCTGGGTTGGCACCTTTGCCAAAAGGGCAGCTTCGCGTGATGCGTTCATCAGTTTGTCCGTTTCTGATTCGAAGATTAGGTTTCTAATCTTGCATATCTTTTAGAGATTTAGATAAGCGAGGTGACAGGGTTTTCGATTCGCTTCACAAAAGCCGCGAGCCATTGAGCTGCCAATGCGCCATCGACCGCACGGTGGTCGGCCGAGAGTGTGACGCGCATAACCTTAGCGACGCGCATTTCACCATCGACAACCACAACCTGGTTTTTAGCGGCACCAACAGCGAGAATTCCCGACTGCGGTGGGTTGATGATTGCGGCGAACTCAAGAGTGTCATACATGCCCAAGTTCGAGATCGAGAACGAACCGCCCTCAAGCTCAGTCTGCTGCAGACGCTTTGAACGACCACGTTCGGCAAGGTCGCGCACCTCAGCTGAAATTGCAGTGAGGCTCTTGTTAGCTGCATCACGCAAGACCGGGGTAACCAGGCCACCATCAATCGAAACGGCAACCGAAATGTCAACATTTGAGTGCTGATAGATCACGCTTTCGCCCCAGGTGACGTTGGCTTCAGGAACATCAACGAATGCCTTGGCAACCGCCAAAATCACAAAGTCGTTCACCGAAACCTTAACGCCGCCAGCCGCATTGATCTCTGCGCGCAAAGCTAGCAACTTGTCAACGTTGCACTCGGCAGTCAAATAGAAGTGCGGAATCGTCTGCTTGCTCTCTAGCAGGCGGCGAGCAATTGCCTTGCGCATGCCCGAAAGTGGAATCTCGGTAACAACATTGGCCCGCGGTGCGCCACTTGCAAGCACGGATGCCCCTGCGACTGCCGGCGCGCTTGGCTTAGCTGCTATCGCAGCCTCAACGTCGGCGCGCACAATGCGACCCTGCGGCCCGGTGCCCGAGAGCACGTTTAGGTCGAGGTTGTTCTCGCGGGCCAGTTTGCGGGCAAGCGGTGATGCGAAGATTCGCGTGCCAGATGTCGCGGCGGGTGCGGCAATCGGCGCAGCAATCGGGGTGGCGACTGGTGCGACAACTGGTGCAACGATTGGTGCAGCTACGGGGGCTACGACCGGAGTGGCCACAGGTGCGGCAACCGGTGCCGCTGCCGGTGCCGGTGCCGCTGCCGGTGCCGGTGCCGCTGCAGCCACAGGTGCAGAACCACCAAGCTCGGCGAGCGCAGCGTCGATTGCACTCGCAGGTTCGCCGGCAGCTAGCACGATGCAGATTGGCTCGCCGATGTTGGCTGATTTGCCTTCGACTAGCAGGTAGCGCCCGATGGTTCCGGCGATCTCTGCGTTGTATTCGACGACGGCTTTTTCGGTTTCTAGTTCAACCAGTGGTTGACCGATGGCAACTTCTGCGCCTTCAGCAATGAGCCACTTGTTGACGGCAGCTTCGGCTGCACCAGCCAAGACGCTCGGCATTCTGACTATGGTTGCCATTAGCGGGCACCTCCGCGGCCTGCGACTACCTTCTTTAAGCCGACTACGACTTCTTCGGTCTTGGCAATGGCTGCGCGCTCAAGCACCTTCGAGATGCTTGGGGCTGCTTCGCCACCGGTAACGCGTTCGATTGGTTGGTCGAGATAGTCAAAGAATCGACGCTGAATTTCGTCGGCGAGCCAGGCTCCATAGCTGGTGCCTTTAGCGCCCTGTTCAACAATCAAAACGTTGTTGGTCTTTTTGATTGATTCGCCGATGGTGGCCCAGTCGATGCTTGCGCGGTCGAGCCAACGAAGGTCGATCACTTCAGCGTCGATGCCGGTCTGTTCGGCCGCTTCAAGACTGTGGCCAACCATCGAAAGATAGGTGAGCACGGTCAGGGCTTTGCCTTCGCGGCGAACCTTGGCTTTGCCGAGTTCGATCTGATAGTCGAGGTCGCCGTCAGGAATCTCGCCTGAGGTGTTGTAGAGGTCCATGTGCTCGATTACGAGCACTGGGTCTTGCAAGGTCAGAGCGGCGTTCATCAAACCGATGTAGTCGTGAGGTGTTGATGCAGCAACGATGCGCCACCCTGGGTTGGTAGCAAAAATGCCGGCTGGGTCCATGAGGTGTTGCGAGCCATAGCCCGAACCCATTGCGACCTTGGTGCGTAGCACTAGCGGCACTGGGTTGGTGCCGCCAAACATGTGACGAGCCTTGCCGATTTGGTTGAACACCTGGTCGGCCGCCACCCAAACAAAGTCGGGGTACATAAACTCAACCACTGGGCGATAGCGACCGTCGGTTGCGATGCCGCAGGCTAGGCCGGCGAAGGCGTTCTCGCTGATTGGAGTGCCGAGCGTGCGGTCAGGAAACTTCGCCGAGAGGCCCTTGGTGGCACCGTTTGTGCCGCCTTTTAGACGGTGGATGTCTTCGCCCATCGTGATGATGTCTGCTGAACGCTCCATGTTGCGGTCCATCACGGCAGCGACCGCATCAATGAACTTCACTTCGGTTTTGCTGCCGGCTACCGCTTCAGATTCAAGCGTGCGCGCGCCGGCTAGTTCACTGGCATCGCCACGAACACCGGTGTCGACAAAGCTGGCGTCTGGCCAAAGGTTTGGTTTGATGCGACGGGTGCCGGCTTGGCCGTTGGGGTCAGCTTCAACCACTGTGGCAACTGCCAGCTTCATTGCAGTCTGAGCTTGCTCGCGCACTGATGCGACGCCCTTGTCATCGATCTGACCGAGCTTCTTCATCTCTTTTGCCAGACGGTTTAGCGGGTCGCGGGCTCGCCAGGCTGCTTCTTCAGCCTTGTCGCGATAACCAAAAGCACTGCCAGGGTATGGACCATTTTGGTGAAAGAATCGATAGACCTCAGCCTCGATGAGTGCAGGACCCTTGCCGCTGCGCATGTATTCGCCAGCTTGTTCCATGGCGAGGTGAACTGCCAGGGGGTCCATGCCGTCAACACGCCATGATGGCAGGTTGAACCCGAGAGCACGTGCTGATAGGCGCGGTTCGTGAGTGACCTCATTGACATTGGTTGAAACCGCATAGAGGTTGTTCTCGATAAAGAAGCAAAGCGGCAGGCTCCAGGCAGCTGCCAAGTTCATGGTCTCTAGAACTGAACCAATGTTGGTCGCTCCATCGCCGAAGTAGGTCACTGTGATGTCACTGGTTTTAGCATGACGCTGTGACCAAGCGTTGCCAGCGGCAAGCGGAACACCGCCACCGACGATTGCGTTAGTGCCGAGTGCCCCGGCCTCAAGCCACTGCAGGTGCATTGAGCCACCGCGACCGCGAGAGAAACCCTGCTCAAGGCCGAGAATCTCGGCGAGGGTGCGAGTTAGAAGTTTTTGGGTTTTAGCTTCGACGAGATTGTCTAGCTTGAAACCGTCTTGAGCGACATATGAAAGTGCCTTCGACAAAAACTGGTGGTGGCCGCGGTGCGTGCCGTTCACTGCGTCGGTCGGGCGCAAACGCACTCCTGAACCGACTGCGCCACCTTCTTGCCCGATGCTCGAGTGAGCCGGGCCGTGCACTAGGCCTTCGCCTGCAAGATCAAGCACCGCTTCTTCGAATGCGCGAATCAGGTGCAGCTGGGCAAGCATGTCTGCCAAGAGCTGCGGGTCGGCGGCTTTGTAATCTGCCGCGGTGGTGGTCAGATAAACCCACGGTGATGCTGCTTCAAGCTTTTTTATCGTTGGCACGGGCACTTGCTCCTTTGTAAGTGAACCTTGATTTTTTCAGTGTAATGCCAAAATGGATACATTTGCAAAGATATATCGTTTCGTTATCAAGGTATTTGGCAGTTTTGTGCCATTTGTGGATACATTAGACCTATGAACGATTCAACCAGCAAGGGGTTGCCCGGCCTTCGGGGTGCCGAACACATCGGCTTCACGGTGCCCGACATTGAGCAGGCTCACGACTTCTTTGTAAACGTAATCGGGGCCGAGTTCATCTATAGCCTCGGGCCTTGGATCAAAGAGGATGATTGGTTTACCGAACACCTGAACATTCACCCCCGTTCGGTTCTAAAAGAACTTCGCTTCTATCGCTGCCAGTTTGGGCCAAACTTCGAAGTTTTTGAATACGAAGCACCCGATCAAAACCAAGAGCAACCCAAAAACAGCGACGTAGGTGGCCACCACATCGCCTTCTATGTTGATGACATGAGCGCCGCCGTGGCACACCTCGAGCGTCACAACATCAGGATGCTCAGCGCGCCGACCGCGAGCAGCGGCGCATCTGCTGGCCAACAGTGGCTGTATTTCTTGAGCCCTTGGGGCATGCAGTTCGAGCTCGTGAGCTACCCTCAGGGCAAAGCCTATGAGGCATCAGCCAATAGACTTTTGTGGCACCCAGCAAACCCTGCCAACTAGGTTTCGCTGACTTGCCCACAATTAGCCAAATACTTCTCTAGAACAGATCTCATGACCTCACCCAACGTTGCCAGCCACCGCATCGCAGACCAGCTGCGAGCGAAGATTTTGGCCGGGTCATGGTTGCCAGGTGAGCGCATTCGCCAAGAAGAGCTCGCTGAGGAATATCAAGCCAGCCGCATTCCGGTGCGCGAGGCTCTGCGCATTCTCGAAACTGACGGTTTGGTTCAAGTCGTTTCGAACCAGGGCGCTTGGGTCGCCAGCCTCACGCGCGAGCAGTGTCTCGAGCAATATGAAATTCGTGAGCGACTGGAGCCTTTGTTGCTTCGCGAAAGCCTCGCAAACCTAACGGCCAAGCAACTTGCCCGCCTCGACGAACTAGCGAACGAAATGCAGGGCAACCGCGATGTGGCTGCCTTTATGCAGCTTGACCGCGAGTTTCACATGTTGAGCTATTCAGGCGCGCCAAACACAACTCTCAAAGAGATCGTCGAGCGTCTCTGGAACACCACGCAGCACTACCGTCGGGCCTATGCGAATATTGCGGGCAGCCCCGGTCTTGACGTCACCCACCTTGAACACAAGCTGCTCGTCGAG
This sequence comes from Microbacteriaceae bacterium, assembly GCA_947447385.1. Taxonomy (GTDB): domain Bacteria; phylum Actinomycetota; class Actinomycetes; order Actinomycetales; family Microbacteriaceae; genus Rhodoluna. Next base: position 10,435 of record CANFKN010000010.1, on the reverse strand, counting down.
GCGATCACTCGCCGCGACTCTGAAGATGCTGAGCGCATGATTGCCGGTCACATTCGCCGCACCCGTCTGCTGCTGGCGCAGCACCCTGAGGTCTTCGCAACGCCAGTCGCCTAAAAGGCCATCGCAACCCCAGTCGCCTAAAAGGCTTTAGCCCTTTGACTCGCTCTTTGTTGGCGAAAGTTTGGGCTGCTTGGAAATAATTGAAGACTCGTTTTCGTTAAGGTATGCTTAACAGCAAATAAGCGTAGCTGAACAATCGTGCTGACAAAGGAGTCTTCATGTCTCGATCACCGTTGCAAACTTGGGTTGACAATATCGCTCAACTAACTCAACCAGAGCGCGTAGTCTGGGTCACCGGCGAAGCCGCCGAACAGCGCGAGATTCTCGCAGGCCTCGTGCGTGAAAAGACGCTAATCGCCTTAAATTCTGAACTTCGACCAAACAGTTTTCTCGCCCGCACCGATCCACGCGACGTCGCTCGCGTTGAAGAGCGCACCTTCATTTGCTCAGAAAAGCGCGAGGATGCCGGCCCTACGAACAACTGGGTCGAACCTGAACTAATGCGAGCTGAACTCAAAACACTTTTCGACGGATGCATGGCGGGGCGCACGATGTATGTGATTCCGTTCTCGATGGGCCCGATTGATTCACCGCAGGCGCGTTTCGGCATTGAAGTGACCGACTCCCCTTATGTGGTTGCTTCGATGGCAGTCATGACCACAGTCTCAACCAAGGTGAAAGAGTGCATCGAGGCGGGCGCTGAGTGGGTGCCAGCAGTTCACTCGGTTGGCGTGCCGCTAAATGAAGACAACGCCTGGACAACCAACCGCGCGTGGCCATGCAACCCAGAGAAAATCAAAGTTGTGCATTTCTCTGAAACCCGCGAAATCTGGAGCTTCGGCTCGGGCTATGGCGGCAACTCACTGCTCGGCAAAAAGGCTATGGCTCTTCGCATCGGCTCGATTCAAGGTCGAGACCAAGGCTGGCTCGCTGAGCACATGCTGATCATGCGCGTTACCTCCCCTGCCGGCAAGAAGTTCACGTTCACCGCCGCTTTTCCCTCAGCCTGCGGCAAGACCAACTTTGCAATGCTCATGCCAAACCTCGAGGGTTACAAAGTTGAGACCATTGGCGACGACATTGCCTGGCTGGCGCCAAACGCCAACGGACGATTGGTTGCAATCAACCCAGAGACCGGCTTTTTTGGTGTTGCCCCTGGCACGAGCGTCAAGACCAACAAGAATGCGATTGATGCGATTCGCTCGAACACTATTTTCACCAACGTGGCGCTCACCGATGATGGCGACGTTTGGTGGGAAGGCCTGACCGACGAGAAGCCTGATCACCTGATTGACTGGCGCGGCAACGACTGGACCCCCGAGTCTGAAACACCTGCGGCGCACCCAAACTCGCGTTTCTGCGTTCCGATTTCAAACTGCCTGACCACTCCCGACGACTGGAACCGCACCGAGGGCTTCGAAGTTGACGCCATTCTGTTCGGTGGTCGTCGCGCCACAAATGTGCCATTGGTCACACAGGCGAACTCTTGGGCACACGGAGTCTTTATGGGTTCGACAATCTCTTCAGAGCAGACCGCTGCGGCCGAAGGGCCAGTCGGCGTGCTTCGCCGAGACCCGTTTGCAATGCTGCCATTCTGTGGTTACAACATGGCTGACTACTGGTCGCACTGGCTCGAAGTTGGCGAGAGTCTCAGCGAGGCAGGCAGACCTCAGATTTTTCAGGTCAACTGGTTCAGAAAAGACTCAAACGGCAAGTTCATTTGGCCTGGCTTCTCAGACAACCTTCGCGTTGTTGACTGGATTATCAAGCGACTTGAAGGCGAGGTTTCAGGGCGAGAGTCAGCGGTCGGCATTGTTCCAGCCGACGGTGAACTCAATCTGACTGATGTGCAACTGAGCGAGGATGGCCTCAAAGAGCTCTTTGACATTAACAAAACATCTTGGCTTGCTGAGGCCGAAATGATTGGTGATTACTACGAAACCTTTGACGGGCACGTGCCTGGAGCGCTGGACTCAGAGTTGAAAGCGCTGCAGTCAAGGCTTCAAGGGGCAGCGGCCTAGGCGGCCTGCTGACTCAACGCCTATGCAGTTTTGACCCGTCAAACGTTAGTGACCGCGAAGTTTGCGTGTTTTTGCGTCGCCCATGACGTTCAGAACGTCAACGGCTGATCTGGCAGGCAATTGGGTTGAAGAACCCTTGGCTGGGCCAAGGTTGCTTAGGTCTTGCACTTTGGCGTCACGGTTGGCAATAACGAACCAGATGCCACGGGCAGGTTTCGGTGAGTTGTTTTCATACATGTGCAGCTGGTTTGCATCGAAGCTAAACGAGTCGCCGGGTGAAAGCACGTGCGAATCGTTTTCGATGCGCAAGGTCAGGGTGCCTTCAATGATCACGCCATATTCGAGAGCATCGTGGCGCATCATTTTGCCTTCGACCGAACTCGAACTGCCTGGCTCGTAGGTGACCATTAGAGGGTCAGCGTCATCGCGACCTCCGTCGGCAAGACGCTCCCAGACCACACCGTTTTCCATTTCGATTGCAGGGTTTTCACTTCGGCGTTGAACGATGCCGTGGTGACCGTCTTCATATTCACTTGAACTCAGAGCCTCGCCACCTGATTGAGCTTGACCCTTCATCAGACCGTCAAGCGAAATTCCCAGGTGGTTTACCAGTGAATAAAGGGTGCTAACCGATGGTTGGGTCTTGCCGGTTTCGACTTGCGAAAGCAGGCTTGCCGAAACGTTCACAGCCGAAGCTACGCTGCGCAAACTGAGTTTGCGAGCGACACGCACTCGTCGAAGTTCCGCCCCAATATCGAAATTCACCATAACTCCTAAATCAGCACCAAAATGTGTTCAATTTATTGCAAACAACTTTACAAATACTTTACAGCGTCAGGCGAGTTTGTTGATGGGTAGGGGAGTTTCGGCACAATTATTAGGTAACGATTTGGGATTTTGTGTTAAGTAAAACTGCACATAAACTTGAAGCAACACAATCAAGGAGGATTCTGTGGAGCTCGAAAACGGCCTAGGCCACTTAAGTTATTCAACGCTGGTTCACCTCGGTGACACCTGGGCAGAAATGAACGCGAGCCTTCGCGAATTCGTTCCTCAGGTCAAGAAGCGTGTTTCACCAAACGCGCCGTTCGCCGTCTCGCTGCGAATCTCGGCCGCTTCGGCAAAGACGCTGACCGAGAGCCCTGCCGAGCGCAAATCGCTCATCGATTTTCTGGCCAAAGAAGACCTTTATGTTTACACGGTCAACGCTTTTCCATATGGCCCATTCAAGGGCGAAGTGGTTATGGAGAAGGTCTATGAGCCTGACTGGACAACCGACGCGCGAGTTGACTACACAAACTCGGTTGCCGATATTCTTGCTGAGATCACGCCAGCTCACGTGAATCCGTCGATTCAAACGGCCCCACTCGCTTTCAAGCCAAACGTTGCCGGCGAAGAATACATTCGCACCTTCACCCGCGGCGTATTCAAAGTTGTCGCCCACCTGCGCGAGCTCGAAGAGCGCACCGGCCGCCGCGTCAAGCTTGCCATCGAGCCAGAGCCTGCCTGCTATCTCGAGACCACTGACGAAACAGTCGCGTTTTTCAAAGAGCGCATCTATTCACCGGCTGGCGTTCGTGAGCTTGCTGAAGTTGCGGGCATTCCCCTCAGCGAGGCTGAAGGTGCGATGCGTCGTTACCTCGGCATCGTCTTTGACATTGGCCACCAGTCAGTTGGGTTCGAGAACATCACTGAGTCGCTGACCAAACTCGTTCAGGCTGGAATTCCAATTTTCAAGCTTCAAGAAGCCGCGTCACTATGGGTCAAAGACCTGACCGTCGAAATCGTTCCGCAGCTGCGCCGTTTCACCGACACTATCTATCTGAGCCAAACGTCTCTGAAGCAAGATGGCCAGATCACCAAGTACCTGAACCTTGGTGAAGCTCTCGATGCGTTCGAGGCCAACCCGGTCAAGACTGAAATGCGCACCCACTTTCACGTGCCGGTGTTTTTGGCTGAGCTCGGGCCGTTTCTTACAACCAGATTCGGCGTGCAAGAGGCACTCAAAATGCACCGCGAAACCCCGCTATCAGATCACCTCGAAATAGAAACCTACACCTGGGATGTCCTGCCGGCCGAGCTCAAGACCGGCGACATCGTTGACTATGTGAGCCGCGAGCTTGAGTTCGTGCGCAACGAATTGCTGGGTTAACCGTGTCTGACAAAATTCAAGTTTCACTAATCGGCTTAGGGTCGATGGGCGCTGCGATGGCAGGCAAACTGCTCGAAAAAGGTTTCGACCTAGTGGCCTGGAACCGCACGGCAAAGGCGTCGACTGAGCTTGAGGCTGCTGGACTAAAGTTTGTCTCACTCGAAGAAGCTTTGGCTAGACCATTTGTGATTTCGATGCTCAGCAACGATGCCGCTGCACTCGCAGTGTTTAGCGAGGCGAACCTGACCTCAGCCAGCACCGACACTATTCACATCAACATGTCAACTCTCAGCACCGAAGCAAGTCGAGCGCTAGCCGCGTTGCACCTTGAGCACGGCGTGGGTTATCTCGCATCGCCAGTTCTAGGTCGCCCGGCTGCCATCACCAATGGCAAGCTACTAATTGTTGTGGCCGGCGACGCCGAGCAAATCAACACGGCAAGCGTTGTTCTCGAACAGGTTTGCGCCAAGTTCTTCAACGTTGGCGAAGAGCACAGCAGAGCTATTTTGGTGAAGCTAGGTGTGAACTACAACCTGATTCACGCGCTGCAGGCGATTGGTGAGTCAGTGGCTCTGGTCGAATCTGGAGGCGTTGACCCAAACACCTTCGTTGAAATTCTGACCCACACCGCGTTCACTGGCGCGGCCTATGTTGGCTATGGCCCGATGATTGTCAATCGCAACTACACGCCGCCAGGTTTCTCTGTTGAGCTCGGCCTCAAAGACGTCAAACTGGTTGAAAGTGCAGCTGCTGAACTTGACCTCAAGTTGCCAGTTGCGCCAGTGCTTCACCAGCTGTTCGAGCAGGCTTTAGCCGACCCAGAGCTGAACGATCTCGACTGGTCTTCGATTGCTGAGCTAACTCGCCAGCGCAAGATCAAATAGCCAAAACCTTGTCTAATAAAAACGGGGCCCTTCTTCATTGGAGGGCCCCGTTTTTGGCTAACTGGGTTCGAAGTGCGAGTTGAGCCTTCTTATTGCACGTTCCTTCGGGCTTATTGCAAGTTCTTGTGCGCTTATTGAGCGTTCTTGCGGCTGCGCAGCAGGCTATAGACCACGGCTGCAACCAGAATCAGCGCTGCCTGCAAGAGGTATTGCCAGGTTTGGTTGAGGTCTAAGAAGACTGTTGCGTTCATAACCTGAATCAACAAAATCGCACCGAAGAGCGTGCCGACGTAGGTGCCTCGACCACCCATCAAACTGGTGCCGCCTAGCACCACAGCGGTGATGCTGGTGAGGGTGTATCCGACGCCCTGAGACGCGTCACCAACACCGATCTGCACCATGAGCATGATTGAACCAAGAAATACGAACAGCGATGAAACGACGTATGCCCCAATGATGGTGCCGGTCACCGGAACACCGATGCGACGAGCTGACTCTTCGTTTGAACCGACCGCGCGCAGCTGCCAGCCCCAACGGCTCTTGCGAAGCAAATATTCCATGCCCAAAGTTGCCACGATTAACACGATGAACATTGCCGGAATCGGGCCAAACTTAGTGTTTACCAACTTCGAAATGTCTTGGTTGATGTAACCCTCTGGCGCAGAGCGCAAGATGAATGAGAAACCGCCGATTGCGATGTAGGTAGTTAGCGTTGCAGCGATGGCCGTGAACTTCACGAACCTGATGAGCGAGCTATTGACCAAGCCGACGACGACACCAACCACGATCATCGTTGCCAGACCGAGCAAACCCGAAAGAACCGGTGAGCCATCGTTTATGAAGAATGACGCTATGACCACCATGAGCCCGGCGAGCGGGCCAACCGACAGGTCGATGCCGCCGGTCATCATGACGGTGGTTTGGCCGATGGCGATAAAGCCCAAGGCGCAAACCAGAATCAGAATCGAACCGATGTTGAAATCGCTCAAGTACTTAGCGTTCTTGCCCAAAATGTAGCCGGCAAGAACAACCATCACCAATGCGAGCATTACTGCTGGGGCATAGTCGCCCTTTAAGAAACGACGGCCCTTGTCAAAGATGGTTTCGTTCTCGAGAGCGCGCTCACGGTTCTCGCGCTCAACGCGAATGATCTTGGTTGTGGCAGTAACAGCAGCCTTGATCATGGCTTCTTCGCGGTTTTCACCATCGTGCAAGGTCTGCACAACTTGCCCGCGAGACATCACATAGACGGTGTCGCAAAGGCCTTCGAGCTCTTTGGCATCTGAAGATGCAACGACAACAGGAATTCCATTTGCCGAGGCAGTGCGCAAGATTTCATAGAGTTCTGAACGAGCACCCACGTCAACGCCTTGAGTTGGCTCATCGGCCAAAATCATCATCGGGTTAGAAAGTAGGGCGCGGGCCATAACGACCTTCTGCTGGTTTCCGCCAGAGAGCGAAGAAACCGGTGACTCGATGCTCGGAGCTTTGACCGACAGCGAACTTAGGGTTTCGTTCACAGCGACGAGCTCTTTTTTGCGGCTCAAAAGACCACCGAGTTTGAAGTTCTTTAGCGCAGCGAGTGCGGCGTTTTCGCGCACTGACATGCGCATCATCACACCTTCACGCTGACGGTCAGCAGGCATCAAAGCTGCTGCACCGTGAAGCTCTTTGGCGCTGAGAACAGTGCCGTTGATTGAGATGGTTCCTGTGCTCGCTGACTGGCCAGCAAGCGCGCGAAGCAATTGGCTTTGACCGTTGCCAACAACACCGGCGATGCCGATGATTTGGCCAGGGTAGGCCTCGATGCTGACATCGGTGAAACCATCGCCAGAAATGTTGTTAACAACGAGGTTTGGTTTTGAGTCGGCAACCAGCTTGTGCTTGGCCGGAAAAGCCGATGCAAGTTCGCGACCGATAATCTGTGCCAAAAGTTCGGCGTCGGTAATTTCGGCAATCTTTGCGGTCTGCATTTTCTTGCCATCGCGCAAAACAGTCACGACGTCAGCGAGTTGACGAACCTCAGCCAAACGGTGGGTGATATAGATAACTGCGGTGCCATTCGCGATTTCTTTAGCAACCAACTTGAAAAGCAACTCGACCGAGTCTTGGCCAAGTGCAGCGGTTGGTTCATCCAAGATAAGAATTTTTGGGCTAGTCGCAAGTGCTTTGGCGATTTCTAGCAGGTGCTTCTGAGCAATGGTCAGATCTTCAACGCGTTGCAAAAGCGAAATCTTCAAACCCACACGCTCGAGAAGCTTGGCGCCAATCTCTTCAGCCTTTGCGCCTTTGAAGATTGCGTTAGGCAGGGCAACTTGCAAGTTTTCGAGAACCGTGAGGTCTTTCAGCACGGCTGGGTGCTGGTGCACAATCGCGATGCCGAGGTGGCTGGCGAGTGCTGGTGTGAGTGCGTCGTAACGCTGGCCGCTGACCATAAGGTCGCCCACTGAAGGGGGCGTGGTGCCTGAAGCAATGTTCATCAAAGTTGATTTGCCGGCGCCATTTTCGCCGAGCAGGGCGTGAACTTCACCCGATTTGATCTGCAGGCTAACGTCTGTCAGAGCTGGCACTCCCGAATAGTTTTTCGAGATTCCACGAAGTTCCAAAACTACGTTGTTTGATTCGTTGGTGGCCACTCTATGTCTCCTGGTAATTCTAAAAGTTTTGTGATTTGGTTCTGGGCCGGCCTATTGCTAGACCGGCCCAGTTCCGATGATTCTTTATTACTTCAATAGTGCTTGCTGGTCTGCGCCGCTCATTTGTGCTGAGAGGTAAAGGTCGCCAGAGATGCTCTTGTCGCACTGAACATCGCTTGGGGTGCCTGATACAGAGTCTTCAAACATTGGAGCCTTGAACTGAGTTTCGGTTGGAACAGTACCACCGGTTGCACGAGCAACAGCCTGCTGAATAGCTAGGCGAACGTTGTCGTTACCAGTTGCAACAGTCATCAACTTGAAGTCAGGGTTGTCAGCTGAGTTGTCTTGGAAGAAGCAACCAAGAACGTTACCGTCTGAAGTAACCAATGATGGGATCGAACGGCCGCTCTTGGTGAACTCAGGAAGAGCACCAACTAGTGAAGGACCAAAGTCAGAGACGATAACGTCGATCTTTGGGTACTTCGCAATAGCTGCAGTTAGAACCTGCTGGGTCTTAGCTGGGTCCCAGTTGGTAACTTCGAAAGGCTGCTCGCCAAGGTACTTGTACTTTGCAGTGTCAGTTAGAACTGACTCAAAGCCCTTGCGCTCGTCAACACCCTGGCTGTTTCCAGCAGGACCTGATAGGAACAAGATGTTTGCGCCGTCAGGGAAGTTGGTCTGGATCCAGTTACCCCAGTTAACACCGTCGGTAACGAAGTCAGCGCCTACGAACACGTCGTAGTCAACGCCGTCAGCGCCGCCAGGGAACACGCGGTAAGGAACAGTTACAACACCTGCGTCGTGTGCAGCACGAAGGGCTGGCAACATTGCCTGACCTGAGTCTGGGAACACTACGATTGCGCCAACACCCTTAGCAACCATGCCGTTGATGTCAGAGATTGCCTTCTGAGTGTCGCCCTGGCCGTCTGCATAGAGAAGGTCAGTAACACTTGAACACTTAGCAACTTCGTCTTTACCAGCAGCAGTGGTAACCAAACGCCAGCTGTTGCCACCGTAACCATCGGTTAGACCAATGGTGGTTTCGTTCGGGCCACACCATGATGGGCGGTCTGAAGCAGCTGTGTCGGTTGGTGTAGCGGTTGAACCATTTGAACAACCGGCAAGTAGCACGGTTGCCACGACTGCGCCGGTGAAAGCGGCAGCCAGTTTGCGATGACTAATCATCATGTTTCCTCCATCTGATTTGCTTGACATCGCTGTCTCGCATTTAGTTGAGACTTCTAAGCTGAGGGCAAAGAAGCTTGTTTCCGCCTGCGACTTGCTGCCGACAGGAGTTCGCGAAGGGCTGACCTCAAACGAGCCCAGTCCACTGTGTAGATCGCAACGCCGATTGCCAGCGCTGCGGCTTGAACCAAGGTGCGAACAGCAAAAGGAACACCTAGTGCTAGAACGAACTGGTCAAGTTGAGTTAGAAAGAGTGCGGCAAGAACCGTTGCAGTCGGCAAACCGCGCCCTCCCAAAAGTGATGTGCCACCTAGAACAACGACAGCCACCGAAGGCAACATGTATGAGTTGCCCATAAAAGCGGTTGGCTGGTTGGTGACACCGGCAAGCACGATGCCAGCAAGTGCATATAGCAGCTGCGCCCAAACATATGCGAGGCCCTGGTGGCTTCGAACGCGAAGGCCGATAACTTTTGCGACCGGAGCACTTGAACCGATTGACTCGAAGCGGCGACCGGCAACTGTTTTGCGAAGAATGAGAATGACAATCAGCAAAGCCGCAACTGCAAAGAAGACCGCATTTGGAACGCCAAACGATAGCCCGCCACCGATCTGGTTCAACAGCGCGGTGGTCGTGCGAGGGATGCCGTCAGAAATAGCAAGAACTGCACCGAACAACAAGGCGTTTGTTCCCAAAGTCGCAATGATTGGGTTGAGACTCAGAATGCCGATTAAGAAGCCGTTTAGAAGGCCAGCGCCGATTGCATATGCAATGGCTAAGAAAACGGCCGGCAAAAGCTTTGAGTTGTCACCGTTTGGCTCGTGGCTCACAATCACGATTGCGAGAGACACTGCACCCGGAACCGAAAGGTCAATGCCAGCCTGCTGAATGACCAACATTTGGCCCAGACCGACAATGGCCAAGATTGCAGCGAAAGGCAGCATTCCCAAAATGGTTCCGTTGGCCACACTCGAAGGTGCTACACCAGCGCTCAGGGCAAAGAGCACGACCGTTGAAACAACGATCGTCAGCAAGCCCTTAGAAATTTGAAAGCGCGGTGCTTTTCTAAGAGTGGCTGAAGTTGCCTGTGACATTAGTGCTCCTTGATGGTGGTTCGTTGTGTTGCATTTGAAACAAAGTGTTGAGTATTACTTTATGAAATGTTCATAACGTTTAGGCAGACTTAAGATAACGATTAAGCGACACTTCTCATTTTTCAAGCAAAATCACGATTTTTTTGAATAAACATTCACGTTTTTTGGCTTCAAGCACAAACGGTTGCTCCTATTGATACTAGCTAAACAATAGGAAAACGCCTGAATTTAGAAGAATCCGAAGCTTTTTTTCAGAGCCGGTCGCAGCACCGAGCAAATGCTGTTTGAGATTTTCGCAAGTGTTCATTCTGCTGACACGGCTTTGGTGGTATCGTTCATAATAAGTGAACACTCGCACGAAACGGAGACTCTAACCCATGAGCACAAATTCAAACCGCCGGGC
>CANFKN010000009.1 GCA_947447385.1 Microbacteriaceae bacterium | reverse complement strand
TATCTGCAGATCGCACGCGGTTCGCTGGTGCAGGGCTATAGCTATGACCTTTATCAGTGGATTTTTGGCACAGTTTGGGCCTTGGCATCGCTGACCTTCGGTTTCATCTATTTCTGGCGAGCTGAAGAAAAGTTTGGTCGAAATGTCTAGCGCTGATATCAAAAACACCGTGAACCAGGCCGACCGAAAACCGGTTGTAATCGTTGACAACGTGGTCGTCACCTATCGAGTGTTTTCGAGCGGCAAGAAAATCACGGCATCAACTGCTCGCGTGAAACGCAGTGGCAAGCTTCGCGAGGTCGAAGCGATTCGCGGCGTCAGCCTTACCGCATATGAGGGCGACAGCATTGGTGTGATCGGCACGAATGGTTCTGGCAAGAGCACGCTGATGAACGCAATCTCAGGTTTGTTGCCAATCGACTCTGGCGCAGTTTATGCCAGTTCGCGACCATCGTTCTTGGGTGTCGGTGCAGCCATGATTCGCGAACTATCTGGCGAAAAGAACATCATTTTGGGTGGCCTGGCGCTGGGGATGTCAAAGGCAGAAGTCAACACCAAATTTGAGGCAATCGTTGACTTCTCGGGCCTGCGCGAGTTCATCGACCTGCCGATGAGCACCTATTCTTCGGGAATGGTCGAGCGCCTAAAGTTTGCGATTGCTGCTGCCCGAGAACATGACATTTTGATCATCGACGAAGCACTTGCGGTTGGTGACAGCGATTTTCGCAAGCGCAGCGAGGCTCGCATGCGTGAGTTGGCCGCTGGCGCCGGTTCTGTTTTCTTGGTTAGCCACTCGATGAAATCGATTCTCGACACCTGTAACCGCGCCATTTGGCTCGACAAAGGCATCATCAAGATGGATGGCACCGCCCGCGAAGTTTGCGAGGCCTACTCAGCATTTGTTGGGGCACCGCTCGATGACTAACAAAGCACCGGCTCTGAAAACAATTAGCTTTGTGATGCCGGTTCTTAATGAAGAACGTTACCTTCGAACCGCTGTCGAAAGCATTTTTGAACAAGACCACCCTGATGCAGTTGAAGTGGTTTTAGCACTCGGGCCTTCGACCGATGGCACAAACGCAATCGCCGAATCGCTGGCTGCCGAGGCTAGCGCGCAGGGCCGTCACTTGAAGCTGGTGGCCAATGCATCGGCCACAACCTCTGGTGGTCTCAATGCAGCCATCGAAGCGGCAACCGGCGACGTTGTGATTCGCGTTGACGCACACAGCAAACTTTCGCTGGGATACGCCGCCTTAGCGGTAGAGATTTTGAATGAAACTGGCGCGGCAAACGTTGGTGGCTTGATGCGAGCCGTTGGCCACACATCTTTTCAAACGGCGGTCGCTTGGGCATATATGAGCCGTTTTGGTTTGGGTGGCGGCGCTTTTCACGTTGGCGCTGAAGCCGGGCCAGCCGACTCGGTATATCTTGGTGTTTTTAGACGCAGCGCACTAAAAGCTGTCGGTGGTTTTGACGAGAGCTTCGTGCGAGGTCAAGACTGGCAACTCAACCTGCGTCTGCGCGAGTCGGGTCAGGTTGTCTGGTTCGACCCTCGACTCGAAGTTGAATATCACCCGCGCTCTAGCTGGTCAAAACTGGCGAAACAATTTTTTGACACCGGCTTTTGGCGTGGCCAACTCGTGCGCCACAACCCAAAGAGCTCGAACCCGCGCTATTTCGCCCCGCCGCTTTTGGTCTTGATGAGCGCTCTCGGAATAGTTCTCGGCGCCTTAGGTGCCACCCTTTGGGCGAGCCAAAGCTTAGGAACCATCGCCCAACTTGGTTTTGCGCCACTCTCGGCATACCTGGCCGCAGTTGCGCTCGTGGCTGTCACCGCAACCGACAAACCAAAGATTCAGTTGAATCTGAGTAGGCGAGCAGCCCTGCTGATTGTGCTGCCGACCATGCACCTCTGGTGGGGCGCTGGCTTTTTGGCTAGCTGGCTTCAACCAATGAAGCCGACCCAAAAGCCTTAGCCAGCTGACGGGCGAGTTCGGTTGCCAAGTCATTGCCAGCCAGCAAAAAGCTCTCAGCTGCATCAACCGGCGCAATGGGCCAAACCTCTGCGACCCGCCAGACGAAGCTATCGGCAGCATAAGAACTGAGCCAGGCGTTCGGAGCCAGAACCTCCAGCTTGCCAACCTGTAATTCAAAGTGCGGTTGCACCATTTCAACCTTGCCTGCATTCAACAAAGTCAAAACATCAGGCGAAATCGCGCGCGACAAATGCAACGGAAAAACACTGTTCAACTGCAGCAGTCCGACGCTGAGGCCAGCATCCAAGTAATTATTTATAGCCGACAGCGCAACCGCCGTGTTGATTGGGTCTCGGTAATTTGCGGCGATCACCACGTTGAAGTTTTGCGAGGCGCGAGCATCGCTGCCCACCAAAGCTGTTTGTCGCGGTGCATAGAAGGCGCGCACTTCGGTGTTCTCGAGTCGCCAACCGACAGCCTTGCCAAGCTTGCGGTGCCAGTGCAGGTAGCTGTCGCGATATTGGGTGCGAAACTCGGTGATCCATCTGAAACCAAGTTCGCCCTGGGTCAGGCCGCCATTGTCAGCACGTTGAATGGTGAGGGTGCGCCACGGCAAAATCATGGCGACGTCGGTGTCGAAAGCTCGTTCGAGTCGACGGCGATATTCGGTGTCGCCGCCCTTGCGCACCGTGTCGAAATAGCCGATTTGATTGCGAACCTTCTCGCGCCAAAACAGCAGCGCCGGCTCGCAAATGCCGATGCGCAGGCGGCGGCCTGACTCAGCCGCCTCGAGCCGTTCGGTCAAACGGGTTGACATTGAAATATTTGCGATGTTGGCTGGTTTCGACAGCAGTTGCCCAACTTGAATCTCGAGACGCTGCGGGTGCATCCAGTCGTCGCTGTCTTGAAAAGTGATGAGCTCGCCGTTTGCTTCGTCGAGTGCTCGGTTGCGAATGCGGTAGGTTCCGCCGTTGACCGATTGCCTTAAGACACGCACTCGGGGGTCAAGTGCGGCAACCCGTTGCAGAATCTCGTCGAAACGAAGCGGTGATGCGTCATCAATCACGAGCACTTCGAAGTTTTGGTAGGTCTGCGCGAGAATCGACCTAATCGAGGTGAAAATGTGCTCGTTCGGTTCAAATGCGCTCACCACCACCGTCACGAGCGGGCTCTGTGGGCTTTCGCCGGTTTTTTTAGACTCGGATTCCCCCGGCATCGCAGCCAGCCGCTCAAATGGGGCAGTCAGGTTGTCTGTGGCGGCTTCGCCCGAAAGCTCAAGCCCAGCGAGGTGCGGGCCAGATAGCACTCCACTAAGTCTTGCGAGCCACGCTTTAGTTTCTGGCTTGGCGGCGAGCTCAGTCAGGTCGTGGGCGGCAACACCGCGAAATGGGTTGGCAATATCAACTTCTAATAACTCGAGAGGCAGCGAATAGTCGCGGCCCAAAATGAACATAAAGTTGAGCGCTTCGCCGACTTGCTGCACTCTTGTGGTTGCTGCGGTTTTTGGAAAGAAACGGGTTAGCGATTGTGACCACTTGAGGCGCTGATTGAAACGCCCAGCGGTGACCGAACGGCGGGCTGCATCGACGCGCCCAAGCCTGAGTGCGCAGAGAGCGTATGCCACGCGGTGCATGTGTGGCAAGCGGCGAAATCCGTAGGTTTTGATGATCCAGTCATAAATCGCTGCTGATGAGGTCAGGTCTGACTCGTGAATGATTTGGTTGCTCACCAGCCATGCCAGATCGCGCAGGGCGCCGAGGTTTGCAATGTCGCTCTTGTCTAGAAGGCCCGAGCTGACTCGGTCATTAAGTTCAACAAAACTTCGACCTGACTTTAGGGCTATCACCGCTAACTCATTGCGGGTCATTAGCGAACGCGTGCGCAGGCCAGCAAACAAAAACATCAAACGTTTACTTCGGTGATAGCGCTTGGCGCCCACCGGAGAGTTCGAGATGCTCAGATTTGTCATGGTTACTACCAATTAAACTTGTTACATGCCCGAAAGCCCTCAACTTGGCTCAAATCGGCCTGCGATTCGAGCTAGCCACGGCGTAATTCGAGCCGACATTCAGGCGCTTCGTGCCCTGGCGATTTTGAGCGTTGTGATTTATCACCTCTGGCCTGCGGCTGCACCTGGTGGTTTTGTTGGCGTTGACATATTTTTTGTCATTTCTGGCTACCTAATCACTGGGCAGCTTTGGCGGCAAGCCAACGCTTCGGGCAAGGTGCGATTTGCCCAGTTTTGGGCTCGGCGAGCGCGTCGATTATTGCCCGTCTCGCTTCTTGTGATTCTGTTGACCACGCTTGCTGCCTGGTTTTTGCTGCCGGCAACGAGGTCGGTGCGGGTCTTTGATGAGGCTTCGGCTTCGGCGAGCTATTGGCAAAACTGGTTGCTAATGTCGAAGGCCACCGACTATCTGCAGCAAGATGCCTCGGGCCTTTCACCGTTTCAACACTTTTGGTCGCTCTCGGTTGAAGAGCAGTACTACCTGGTTTGGCCGATTTTGGTGGGCTTGGTTTTGTGGGTCGCCACAAAGTCTCGGGCGAGTTTTAAAACGCGCGGATGCTTCGCCGGTGGCCTACTAGCCCTTATCGTGGCGGCTAGCCTATGGGCTTCGATTTATTTGACGGCCATTGATGCGCCTCTCGCCTATTTCAGCACGTTCACCAGAGCGTGGCAGTTTGCGCTTGGAGCCCTGCTAGCCATTGTTATCGACGATGGTTTGTTGCGGTCAGCACCTCCAACAGATCGCCGATCGGTGTGGTTTTGGCTGGGTTCAGCTTTGATGCTGGGTAGCATTTTTCTGTTTAGCGATAACACGCCGTTCCCAAGCTTCTGGGCGGCCGTGCCAACTGTCGGCGCAGTGCTCACGCTATATGGTGGCCAGTCTGGCAGTCGAATCATGCCACGTTTCTTGATTCAGTGGCGAGGCACTCAATTCTTTGGTGACATTTCTTATTCGCTTTATCTCTGGCACTGGCCTCTGTTGATCCTCTTGCCGGTTTGGCTAGGCCAGAGCCTGAATGGCTTCACCGCAGCCGCCGTATTTGCCCTAGCCGTGGCAATCGCTGGTGCATCGAAGCGCGTCATTGAAGACCCAGTTCGATTCGGCTGGTTAGCGCGCCGAGGCAACCTGCTGCAAATCACA
Organism: Microbacteriaceae bacterium; assembly: GCA_947447385.1. Classification (GTDB taxonomy): domain Bacteria; phylum Actinomycetota; class Actinomycetes; order Actinomycetales; family Microbacteriaceae; genus Rhodoluna. The sequence goes on along the minus strand of CANFKN010000009.1, from coordinate 11,525 downwards.
ATTTGTTTCGTTGCAATGGGCGCTGTGATTGCAGTGAGTTCGTTTGCACAAATCAACGTCAGTGCGCGCCTAAATGAAAGTGCGGCAACTTCGGCTTTGAGACCAGCGCTCGGGGTTCTTGATCGCGATATTTCGCATGCTGAAAAAGCCAAGTGTTTCGTTTCAAAAGTTGAAGATGCCTTCACCTCCTGCCCCTATGGCGACCCTGAAGGCAAGCTGCGTGTGGCACTGTTGGGCGACTCGCACATGAGGCAATATTTCACGCCGCTGCAGGCGATTGCGTTGAAGCATCACTGGCAGCTGACATTACTTTCAAAATCTGCCTGCCCGCCATTGTCAGCCGAGGTGGCAGTTGAAGGGTTGCCAGAGGAATCCTGTTTGAAATGGCAACAGAGTCTTGGTTCTTATCTGAAAAGCGTCGAACCGTTTGACCTAATCATCGAGGCGTCATCGAGCTATGTCACCTCTCAGGTGTTAAACATTGGCGAAAGTTTTGGGCAGCTCGTCAAGTCGCAGCAAGCGCGAGGCAGCGCCTGGATCGTAATTCGTGACAACCCTAAACCAAGCGCTGACACCACCGCTTGCATCGAGGCGCATCCAAAGACTGCGGCCAAACTCTGCGTGACGCCTCGGGCGGCGGCGCTGAAACCGGTTGATCAAATTTGGCAGGCTGCCCGCAAACTCGAAGGCGTTGTCATCGCAGACTTCACCGACGTGTATTGCTCGCAAAGCTGTGCTGGTGTGATTGGCGACATTATTGTTTATAGAGACCAGAGTCATTTAACTGACACCTTTGCCGCCACTTTGCAAAGCAATTTTGAAACCGTTATTGCCAAGGAGTTTCTGCAGTGAGCGATTCGCTAGAAACCCCGCCCACGAGTTCGAAAAATCGCGCTGACATTCAGGCGCTAAGGGCATTGGCGATTGTTTCAGTGTTAGCTTTTCACCTCTGGCCCGATCACTTTAAAGGTGGCTTCGTCGGCGTCGATATCTTTTTTGTAATTTCAGGTTTCTTGATCTCGGGTCAGCTGTGGCGTGAAATTGAAACCACTGGGCATGTGAAGTTCTCAAAGTTTTGGGCTCGGCGAGCGCGTCGCCTCTTGCCGGCGTCGTTACTGGTGATCGTGGTCACTGCGCTCACGATGTTGCTTTTCGTTCCGCCGGTCTGGTTTCTGGGATACATCGACGAAGCCCTCGGCTCGGTCGGTTATGTTCAAAACTGGGCCTTAGCAGCCAAGGCAACCGACTACCTGGCCGCCAACACTGCGCTCTCACCTTTTCTGCACTTTTGGTCGCTTTCGGTTGAAGAGCAGTACTACATCTTTTGGCCACTGATTCTTGGCGTATTGCTCGTTCTAACTCGCGCCCTTCGGTTGAAACCAAAAGCAGCCATAGCTGCCGGCCTGTCGGTCATTTTTGTTCTGAGTCTGGCCTATTCAATAGCTCTCACAATCGAAGCGCCTGAACTGGCCTACTTCAGCACTTTCACCCGCGCCTGGGAGTTCGCTGGTGGCGCCTTGATTGCCGTGATTTTCAGCGGCCGTAGCCTCGGGCGTCACCTCAAGGCGATCTTGATTTGGCTCGGCATCGCCCTGATGCTTTATGCCTTTTTCAAGTTCAACAGCCACACGGCGTTCCCCGGCTATTGGGCAGCGATGCCGGTTTTCGGCGCAATGGCATTTTTGCTCGGTGGCGATTCACGCAGCTTTTTAGCACCCTGGTGGCTTTTCAAGTTTTGGCCCATTGCGTTCTTGGGCGACATCTCTTATTCGCTCTATTTGTGGCACTGGCCAATCATCGTGCTTGCCCCGTGGGTGCTGCATCAAAACCTCACCACAAGTGACCGAGTCTGGGTTGCGACCCTAGCTATTTTGCTCGGATTCTTGTCAAAACGATTCGTCGAAGACCCGATTCGATTTGGTCGCCTCTCAAAGAAAACCTCACGTATTCAACTGGTGGCTTCGGCGAGCGCTATGGCTTTAGTGGCTGGCGCAATCCTTGGTGGCGCAGCATATGCGCAAACCCGGGTTGACTCGAGCTGGAGCGACAAGAACCTTAATCCGTCGATTTCTAAAGTTTCTTCTGATTTTCCGAACATCGAACGCACGAACTGCCGCGTGCAGAAGAACGACAGCGCATTCAGTTTTTGCGTGCGCGGAGACAAAAACGGTTCGGTGCAAATCGGGCTTTTCGGAGACTCGCACGCCCGACAATATTTTGCGCCTCTGCAAGCTCTCGCACTCGAGCATCATTGGCGACTCGTGATTGCAACCAAGAACGCCTGCCCGCTAGCCGACGCAGCGACTTTGCCGGCTGGCGTTGCGCACCCAAGTTGCAAGACTTGGAACCAATCGCTCGAAGCGTTCATCAAGACGCAACCTAAGTTCGACCTGATCATCAACTCAACCTCAACATATGTCACGGGCAACTTCGCCGACACCGCACCTGCCTACAAGACCGAGGTGCAAAGGTTAGTTAGCCAAGGAAACCGCTGGCTGGCAATTCTCGACAACCCAAAGCCGTTAGCCAGTTTCATAGCGTGCATTTCAGCTGCCGGAAAAAACTCGGCAAAGGAATGTGGGCTTTCGCGCGGCCACGCCATGAGCCCGGCCGACCTGCTCGCACCCGTGGTGAAAGGGCTACCCGGTGTGACATATGCTGATTACACCGACGCCTACTGTTCTGAAACAGCCTGCCCGCCGGTGATAAACAACATTGTTGTTTATCGTGACGATAGCCACATTTCGGCGACATTCTCGATGACACTAAAAGATCGTCTAGAAGCATCAATAAACCAAGCCATGTCAGCGATAGGTTAATCAAGTGAAAAGGTTAATCGAGTGACTCGACTAAGAAACTGGCGACTACTGGCCGTCTTGGCGATTGCCGTGCTTGGCACGGTAGTAAACCTTCAAGCCTTGAACACTCAAGCCAAACCATTCGTTCAAGGCAACAACGAGTTTGAGATCGACCGTTACATCGGTGACTCCAACTGGGTCGAAAACGCTCCCCTGATTTTGTCGAACTACTTCAAAACGGTGCGAATCACTCACGTTCGCAACGACATGAACCTAACTGAGACAAATAACGTGGTGCGAAGTTTCGGCGTGCGCGACGAAGTCGTTCGAATTTTCAATCACGCAGTTGCAAACTATGACCATTTTCCGATTGACTACCGCGAGGTTTACATTCACGATAGAAACGGTCGTCACAAGGCTTTGAGCAGGGCGGTTTTGAAAAACTACATTCACAAGCTGCCGTTCGGGTCGAACGTATTGAATGTGGCCTGCGCACCAAAAATTAGCAAAGACTGCACCCTAAGCATCTATTGGAACAGCAACACCCAGTTGAGAAGCCAAGAGGTAACTTTCGTTGCAGTGCGAGTTGAAGCAAACTTCTTTGCTCTCATTGAACGCAACCTTTTGAACCGACTGAGCGCAGGTGCTTCACGTGCTAAATGAATTTCTGATTATGGCGCTGCTTGCAGCGGGCAGCGTCTCGGGGGCGTGGCTCTTGGGAGTGCGCTCGACTCTATTGGCTATTCCAGCAGGTTTGATATTCGCAACCGCTGCGCGGATCTTGGTCTTTGCCACCTGTAACCTCTTTTCGATTCGAGAATTTTCTGCGGGGGCGTTCTATGCGGTCTTGGCAGCTGCGCTCCTGATTGCAGCGCTGAAGTCGCGAGTCGGGCTTTATCGCCCAGTTGTAATCGCTGTTGCCACAGGCCTTGCTTCAGTGTTCGCAACTCGAATTATTGGTTTTGCAGCCACTAGGCACGGCGATAGCTACTGGATTCTCGCCGTTGCCCACCTGATGCAAAAAGGCGGTGACATGACGATTCTCGATGGTCACACGCCGTTGAAACGCGGCTTCGCCTACCCGCTGCTGTTATCACTCGGGTCAGATGACCAGTGGCTCACGGCTATCACTCCCTACATCTTCTTTGCACTGATCTGCGCGGTTGCTTGGTTAGTTTTGAGCTTGACTAAGAAATATTCGAGCGTGATCCGCTCAATCGTCTTGAGCCTGATGGCTGTGCTTAGTTTTTCGGCAACCTTGCCGCTGCGAGCAATTTTCTATATCAACGGTCACACGCTTTTTGCGGTTGCTCTCACCGTTGCCGCCGGTGTTTCGGTGTTAGCCATTCGCGATCAGATGTTGACCAGGTCAAACCTGCTGGTTATTTGCGCGGCAGTTTTTGTGGCAACATCCACCAGGGCTGAGGGTGTTGCCATTATGGCGGTAGCGATTTTGCCAATAGTTGGTTCGCGGTTTGTCAAACGAAAGCAAGTTGCATTGGTCTTGACATCTCTGACTGCTTCTTTTTCAATATGGCAAGCAACCTATAACTCTTATTTGATTCCCAACGGTATGCCCTGGGTCGTGTTCATGTTGGCGCTGATTGTCGCCGGGCTTTTGCCCGCGCTTGCCTGGTTTGACTGGCTAAGGCACCGTGCTTTCACAATCTCAGTCTTCGCCCTCGCCGCGATCGTCTTTGCTGCCGAAATCAAGTGGCACACGAGTTTCAATAAAGGTCTGCAGGCGCTTTTCTTCAACCTGATTTATAACCGCGACACCCACACAATTTCTTCGGGTGGTTGGGGTTTGATCTTCGGCAGTTTCATTCTGCTGCTTTGTCTCGCAGCATCAGGAAAGGTGCGGCTTGATTTGCGCCGGGGGCAGAGTTGGATTTCGACAACCCTGAGCCCAGAGTTCAAGCTACTCATGCAAATTTCGATCGCGCTGATCTTAGGTTCTTTGATTTCAAAGATGCTAGACGGCGGGCAATTCGGTCACCCAGATCTCGGCAGAATCGGATGGTCTGACAGTTTGAACCGCATGTGGCTGCAGTCTTTTGGTATCTTCGTAGTAACCGTTGCAGTTGGTTTGATTCAAAACGACAAAATTTGGCAGCGCTCCGGCGCCAAGAACAAAGGCGAATAACCCTTGAAACTATTCATTCAGATTCCTTGCTTGAACGAGGCTGAGTTCTTGCCTGCAACTCTCAAAGAGTTGCCTCGCGAGATTCCAGGCATCGATGAAGTCAAATGGCTTGTTATTGATGATGGTTCAACTGACAACACCACTGAAGTGGCACTAGCTAACGGTGTTGACTATGTCGTTCGTTTCTCACACAACCAGGGCCTTGCTTCGGCTTTTCAGGCTGGCATCGACGCGGCGTTGAAGCTAGGTGCTGACATCATCGTCAACACTGACGCAGACAACCAATACGACGCTTCTGCGATTCCTGCACTAGTCGCCGAAATCGTTGAAGGTCGAGCTGACGTTGTGGTCGGTGACCGCGACACTCGCAAGGTTGCAGAGTTTTCACCGCTGAAGCGTGTTTTGCAGCGCTTTGGCACCCGGGTTGTGCAGCGCTTTTCAGGCACCAACGTTCACGACGCAACCAGCGGTTTTCGCGCATTTAGCCGTGACGCTGCTCTGCAGATTAACCTAGTCACCAAGTTCACCTACACAATCGAAAGCCTGATTCAGGTTGACGATGCATCGCTAGCGCTCACCAACGTGCCAGTGAAACGCAACGACAGTGTGCGCCCGAGTCGCCTTTTTGGTTCAACCTGGAAATACGTGCGTCGCAACGGCATGACCATGGTTCGAATCTATGTTCAGTACCGCCCGATGCACCTGTTTGTTCCGGTTGGCTTTACGCTTTTGGTTCTAGCTTTGGGCGCATGGACTCCATGGTTGATCGATGCATTCGCCGGTCACCCTCACCAGCACCTGCAATCAACAATTCTCGGCGCAGTGTTAGCTATCTCGGGAGTTCAGGTCTTTTTGTTCGGAATCATCGCCGACTCAATCAATTCTGTTCGCTCACTGACAACAAAGACCCTTCACCGAGTGCGCGAAGTTGAACTTCACGTTGGTGTTGAACCAAAGATTTATCGCGAACGCAAGTAATCCGAGCATCTAGTAGCAATTGAGTTAGATCGTGCCATCGTCGCTGGCTAAGCCATTTATTGTGATTCCAGCGCGCGGTGGGTCAACGGGTGTGCCCCGCAAGAATGTGCGATTGCTCGGTGGCGAACCTCTGATTGCCCGCACCATCAAGACCGCTCTCAGAGCTACTCTGCCGGGTCGTGTTGTAGTCATCACCGACGACGATGAAATCGAAGAGATTTCATTGCACTATGGGGCGGTCGTTACTCGCGAAGAGAAAACCACTGGCAAGGCAACTCTTGACCAGGTGATGGTTCGAACCATTCCGTTCCTTCGCTCACTCGGTGCGACAGATGCCGATGTTTTGCTCACCATGCAACCGACCTGCCCATTCATCAGCAGCGGTCGAGTTCGTGAAGCAATGAAGGCATTTGCCGACGGCGCTGGTTCGGTGCTGACCGTAATCGATGACAGGCATCTAGGATGGCGTCTTGACGAGGGCGGCAACCCACGACCAGATTATGTCGCGCGGGTAAACCGACAGCAACTCCCTCCGCACTATCGCGAATCTGGTGCCATCATCGGCGCTCGCATTGGTGACGTGGTGAAATTTGAAACTCGAATCGTTGAGCCAATTCGCTTGATTGAAGTGCCTGAGGGCGAAGCATTAGACATCGACACTTTTGGTGATTGGGCGGTTGCCGAGCACTTGGCAACCCGTCGAAGAATCTTGCTTCGAACCGATGCCGCACGCGAGCTGGGAATGGGCCACGCTTATCGCACTCTTGCTCTTGCCTATGCTCTGGCACGTCACGACATCACCATCATCCTTAGCCATGACAAACCACTCGGTCAAGAATTTTTCGCCGACTACCCCTTCAAAGTTGAGCTGGTTGCAGATGACCTCGACGTCTTGCGCTTGGCTCGCGAGAGTCAGGCGGATTTGGTCGTGCTAGACCAACTCGACACTCATCGCGAGTTCGTTGAACTGTTGGGCGAGCATTCAAAAGTCGTCACCTTCGAAGACCTTGGCGACGGTGCTGAGCAGGCAAACCTGTTGGTGGCCGACCTCTATGAGAATCCTCGAGTGCCTGCTGAGCGACAGCTAACAGGTGTTCAAAACGCGATTCTCGCACCGAGTTTTGAGAGTTTGCCTCGCCAGGCAAAGTTTCGTGAGAGCGTCGAAGAGGTGCTACTCATCTTCGGAGGCACTGACCCGTCAAATCTCGCTCTAAAAGCCCTTGAGGGGCTCCAGGCGGCGAAATTCGACGGCAAAGTGACACTAGTGAGGGGTTTAGGGGCAAACCTCGTTGACCCTGCCGATTACGGCAGCCTGAAACTCAAAGTTTTGTCAAACGTTAAGAACATGCCAGCCCTAATGCGCCACGCCGATTTGGCGATCTCTTCAGCCGGGCGCACCATCACAGAGTTAAGTTGCATTGGGGTTCCAACGTTGTGCCTCGCCCAAAATGCGAAAGAACTTACTCACACTCACACCACGGTTAACAACGGCGTGATAATGCTCGGCCTCGGCGCACTCGTTTCAGTGAGCACGATAAGTGCACACATTCAGAAACTATGCGTCGATACCGAACTTCGCAGAACACTTCACGAGCGAGCACTCAGCGCAACGGTTGGCAGAAGCAATTCCGGCATCGTCGCGCGCATCATGAAAATGGTCGGACTATAGAAAGCTAGCGTTGGCTGGCGCTTGCTCGCGCTTGCTGACGCTTGCTGCGCCGCTTGCTGCGGCGCTTGCTGCGTCACTAGTCGAGCTGTGACCACTCAAGTGGCATGTCGGCTGCGATAGGTGCAACTACTTTGCGCCCAACTACAGAATCCCAGTTTGCAATCTCGATTCCTACGTTGCTTCGAAGCGCAATCAGATCGGTTGCTTCAACCACGTGCCCGACAGCAAGGTCAGTCACAGCGATAATTCGGCGCCTCGCATTATTAATAGCTGCCGCCTGAACGTCAAGGTTATGTTCGCGAACGCCATACAGAGTGCGATACAGCGCCAGCTTTTCAACGAATTCGCCTAGATCGGTTTCATCCATCGCGTGGTAGTGATCGTTGCCGACACCTTGCTTGTTGTCTGTAAAGTGTTTTTCAATAACTCGCGCGCCAAAGAGGCTCGCGATTTCTAGGGTTGGCAACGCCCCGTCATCTTCGGGTTTCACGTGATCGCTATAGCCGATGGCAACTCGGTGCCCAAACTTCTCTTGCAGAACTTTTATCTGCGACAACTGCGCATGGTCGCGCGGAGTCGGGTAGTTCAAGATGCAGTGCAATAGCGTGACACTCTTTGCGCCAGCCTGCAACAAGACATCCAAGCTTCGCTCGATCTCGGCAAGGTCTGAAGCGCCGCAAGACATGACGACGGTAGCGCCAGTGGCACCTATCTTGCGGAGCAACGGAATGTTAGTGAGGTCGGCAGAAGCAACCTTTGTTACCGGCATGAGCGGCGTCAGCATATCGACTGCATCAAGGTCGAACGGTGTCGACAAGAAATCGATGCCACGGGTTCGACAGTGTTCAGCGAGTTCGGCGTACTCTGCCGGGCCGAAGTTATCCCAGCGTTGAAAGAGCTCATACTGGCTGCTGGTCGCCTCTTTGGTTTGATCCCAATAGGCCGGGCTCGTGGTTTTGGCGGCAAGTGTCGCAGCCTTGTAGGTTTGAAACTTTGCGGCGTGACCCCCTGCGCGAGCCACCTGGTCAATCATCTGTTTAGCGCGCTCAAGCGAGCCCTCGTGGTTCACCCCAATTTCAGCAATGAGATATGGGTTCAAATAGCCGAATACGCGACCATTGACTTCGAAATCAAAAGAATCAGGCATTTTCATCTCTCGCATAGTATTTTTCTGGGTTGACCGCCTTGCGTGCCGAAAGCAGCGCTGTCGAAATCTCATCAAGACTAGTTATAAGCGTAATGTCCCCCGCGGCAATTGCGGGTCGAACATTTTCTACGCCAGCAATCGGCAAGACCAACACTTTGCACCCAAGCGCTAAGCCTTCATAGAGAGTGGTTGAAAACGCGCCGATCAAATACTCACTCTGCGAGACCAAATCAAGAAAAATAGGATGCCTGTGACTCAATTGCAAGTTCTTTGGCGGCTGCCCGCCACTTGCCTCCGTTAGCCTGTTTTGCTTTTCGAGCAGCGTCTCGAAATCGGCAAGAGATTCATTTGGGTGCAGACGATAGATGATCGTGTAATCGGGCAGCTTTAGGGCAGTTTCATAGGCAGCTTTGAACAGTTGATTGGCGATTGCACCCTGAGAACTAAAAAGAACCTGCTTATTGATTATTCGATTCTCACTAAGGGCCAGCGTTCTGTATGTTTCAAACGGCAGTGTCGCACCGGTCACACGCAACTTTGTGCCACGTGGCAAAACTACATCTGAGCCCCAAAAAGTTCCCCAAGTTAGAAGCTCGTCAGGTGACGCATCTAAACGTGGGCCGATTTTCTTTCGAGTGGGTTTGTTCTTTGCGTCATTGTGAGCGAGGCTTTCGGCAATGTACTCGCTCTGAGTTACAGGCCCGAAACTGTAGGCAGGGTGCAGCTGCGAAATGAACCCGTGTTGAATTTCGTGAACTTTGACACCTGCGCGACGAGCGCCGAGCACAATCGAAGGTTCGCTGTATGCATTGACGATATACAAGCTCTTGGTTTTCATTTGGCGAAAAAGTTTCTCGAAGCCGCGCTGCTCAGCGAGGGTTCTGCGCACGAACCACTGAGGGTACTTCTTGAATTTCTCGAGACTAACGCCGAACTCTGCCTCGAACTCAGATATGAGTTTCTGCCAACCGTGGACCTGTGGGCGGCGACTAGTGAAACGCATAATGCGTTCGACAGCTTTTGCTTCGTCGACGGCGAACTGACGTCTAAGTAATTCGAGATTGAGCTCAGGAATGATTCCCTTAGCTGCAGAGGATGGCTCACTCGGCAGATTGAAATCCAGAACACGAATCGATTCGCTTTCTTTCAATAGCTTGGCAACGATCGAGTCGCTATAGGGTTCTGCCCCCGCAACGCGCCTTCTAAAAGGAACGATCACATCACGAGCTTCAGGCACGAGCTTTTGCCAACCCTGCGGCAACGAACCTTCGGCTGATTCTGGTTTAGTGAAGTGAGGGTGCGGGTCGTCGAAAAGACCCACGGCATTAGCCAACGCATAGAAGATTCTGGTTCGCTGAAGCGCATACAGTTGCAGGGTTCCGAAGCGTCGTTCTATTGCTCGAGTGCGAACTTCGAGGCTTACCAGTCGGTTCCAAAACTCCACGAGACTGATCTCGGTTAAACCCATGTTCAGACCCTCTCGAGTTCTCCAAATTTGCGAGAACAAGTCAATTTTATAGCTACAAAGGCAGGCCGAACTGAGCGACTTTGTAGATAGGCTAAAAGCATGAACAAATCTACAGATTCCAACATTTATAAGGTTTCAAAAGCTGTAATTCCGGTGGCCGGGCTGGGTACCCGTTTTTTGCCTGCGACGAAGGCAATGCCGAAAGAAATGTTGCCGATCGTAGACAAGCCAGCAATTCAATATGTTGTTGAAGAGGCCGTGAGTGCGGGACTCAACGACATCTTGATGATCACTGGTCGCAATAAAAACACCCTTGAGAACCATTTCGACAGGGTAGCAGAGCTCGAATACACACTCGAAGCCAAGGGTGACCACTCTAAATTGTCACAGGTGACTGCTTCGAACCAACTTGCCGACATTCACTACACAAGACAGGGCGACCCAAATGGTCTCGGCCACGCAGTTTTGCGTGCCAAAAGCCACGTTGCTGATCACAGTTTCGCAGTGCTTTTGGGCGACGACATAATCGACTCAAGAGACAGTGTTTTGCCGAAGATGCTAGAAGTGCACGGCGAAACAGGTTTCAACGTTATCGCTCTCATGGAGGTCGAACCCGAGAACATCCACATGTATGGTTGCGCCTCGGTTGAGATGACCGACGACCCCGACGTGGTTCGTGTTACCGGTCTGGTTGAAAAGCCAAAGAACGAGGATGCCCCTTCAAACCTCGCGGTAATCGGTCGGTATGTTCTGCGTCACGAACTTTTTGACATTCTCGAAGAAACACCACGAGGCCGTGGCGGCGAAATTCAGTTGACCGATGCACTAGCCGCTGCTGTGAAAAATCCGACGGCAGCGGGTGGAGTGATGGGTGTCATATTTAGAGGCCGTCGTTACGATACGGGTGACAAACTCGATTACATCAAGGCAACGCTGCGCATCGCCGTTGACCGCGATGACCTTGGAACCGATCTGAGAACATGGTTGAAAGAGTTCGCAACAACTCTTTAGAAGCCTGCGAGCATAAAATTACCCCCTTGAGAAGCGCAACAAGCGAGCGCATCCGCGTTGTGTTTTTGTTGTTCTATTTTGAGGCGTGGGATTCGCTGTCGGAGATCCATCGCGAAATGCTCGCTGACGATCGCTTTGAAGTGACTGTAATCAGCATTCCCCGCAAACTTACTGGCGAACTCACATATGGTGGCGAGAAGGCGGTTCACAAGTTTCTAAAGAAAGCTGGAGTGAAGCATCTTCGATTCGACTTCGAAGATTCCAACGTCGGGCTTGATAAGCTACAAGATTTGAAGCCCGACTACATC
>CANFKN010000008.1 GCA_947447385.1 Microbacteriaceae bacterium | reverse complement strand
TGCGACACTTAACTGCACTGCACATATTGTTTCACTTTCTTGTTTGGTTTTAGCGCTTTTATTTGATTCGCTCGAGGGCATCTTGGCCTGATCGCCAGGTGAGGAACCCCCCGTCGAGATTTTTAACTGGCATGCCGTGCCCGCGCAAAATCTGCGTGGCTGTGTGCCCTCGTTGCCCGACCTGACAGTGCACGATTACGTTTTTGCCAGTGAGTTCAGTGATGCGTTCGCGAAGCTCATCGACGGGAATGTTGATGGCGCCAGGAATCACTGCAGCTGCGAACTCACTTGCCGTGCGAACGTCAACGAGGGTTGCACCAGCAGCTAGCTCGGCAGGCAGTTCATGCCACTGCAGGGTTGGGGTGTTGCCTTCGAAAACGTTGTTGCCAACATACCCGGCTTGGTTGATGGCATCTTTGGCAGAGCCGAACTGAGGTGCATAGGCAAGCTCGAGGTTCATTAGGTCGTCAACTTTTAGCCCGGCATAGATCGCGGTTGCAATGACGTCAATGCGCTTGTCAACGCCATCTTCACCCACGGCTTGCGCACCAAGAAGCTTGCCAGTTTGACACTCAAAAACTACCTTCATTGCAACGCGTTTGGCGCCGGGGTAATAGCCCGCATGACTGCTCGGGTGAAGGTGAATCACCGAGAAGTCGATGCCAGAGCGAGTTGCAGCTTTTTCGCTCAAGCCGGTCATGGCTGCTGCCATGCCGAAGACACCGATGATGATTGTGCCGATGTTGGGGTGCGCTGCAACCTGCTGCCCCGCGATGGCATCAGCAATTAGGCGGCCGTGGCGGTTCGCGAGGTTGGCCAAAGGAATAAGAGTTGCTTGTTCAACCAGCTCTGCGGTTTTTTCAACTGCGTCACCAGCGGCAAAAATGCGAGGGTCGCTGGTGCGCATTTGGGCATCGACAGCGAGGCCGCCCGTTGCGCCCAGTTCGAGACCAGCGGCAACGGCAAGCTTGTTGTCGGGCGTGACACCTGCGGCTGCGATAACTATTGCGGCAGCGATTTGCTCGCCGGTTTCTAGAAGAACTGCATCGGCCGTGATTTCAACCACGCGGGATGCGAGGCGAAGTTGAACGCCGTTTAGCTCGAGCCGTGCCTGAATTGGCTCAACCATTTCAGGGTCAAAGCCCGCAAGAATTGTCGCCGAACGCTGCACAACTGTGACTGCGAACCCAGCTTTGCGCAGGTTTTCGGCAAGCTCGATGCCAACAAAACCGCCGCCGATGATCACAACAGTTTTTTCACCGTTCGAATCAACCTGAGCCTTCAGAGCATCAACATCAGTAACATCACGAAGGCTCAGCGCTCGTTCGATGCCGTTGATTTGATTGCGGTTCGGAGTTGCGCCGGTTGCAAGAACTAGGTTGTCATAGCTATCTTCGAACCTCACGCCGGTTTCTAAGTTTTCGACAGTGGCGGTTTGCGCCTGGCGGTTGATGCTGATGACTTTGTGGCGAACCTGAACGTTGATGCGAAATCTCGACCAAAGTGATTTTGGCGTTTGCAAAAGCAAGTCGTCGCGATTCGAAATAACGCCGCTTACAAAGTAGGGAAGGCCACAGTTGGCATAGCTAACGTGCTCGCCCATTTCATAAACCGTGATTGCGTCAGTTTCTCGAAGTCGACGCAGACGAGTGGCGGCTGACATTCCGGCAGCGACACCACCGATGATGATTGTTTTCAAATTCTTAACTTTCTTGCGGCCACGATGGTCGGCGGCTAGGCCAACGACATAAAAGCTTTTTCGAGTGCCTTGCGGTTTTCGGTGCCCTCTGGGTCGCTGCCGCAGTGTTGCATTCCGATAGCGACGATGCTGAAACCAGCGCGGGTGAGGGCGGTGTTGGCCGCGGCAAGTTGGGTGAGAAGGTCGGTGCAGTCGCGGCCCTCGTCGATCATCTTGACGATGCCCCCGATTTGCCCCTGCACTCGCATCAGACGGTCGCGGGCAGCTTTTAGTTCAGATGACTCGATTTTCATTTTGCGCCTTCTTTCGATAACCTATTTATAGCATACCCTTGGGGGTATGTGAAATCGCTTAAGAATTACCCCTGCGAAAGAAAGCAACCCGCCATGTCAAGAATCAGCAATAAATTCATCAAAGCAGCCGTCGCAGCCGTGGCAGCGATCGCGCTTTTATTTGCGGTGACCGCATGCACAACTTCAGAGAAGATCGACATGAAGGCCGTTACCTCAGTGATTGACGTGCGAACCGCAGACGAATTTGCAGCAGGTCACCTCGAAGGTGCGCTCAACATCGACATTGACGGCCCCGACTTTGCAGGCGCTGTGGCTAATCTCGACAAAGCAGGCAACTATGTTCTGTATTGCCACTCTGGTCGCCGTGCAGGTATTGCCCTAGACACTATGGCAGGGCTGGGTTTCACAAACCTCACCAACGCGGGCGGCCTTGACGCAGCCGCCTCGGCAACCGGACTGGCAATCGTTCAATAGGCCCAGCTAAAAGTTCTAGCTCAGCGCCTTCTTGATGCGCTGCACCGAAACTGTCTCTGAGGTGCCAAGTGACTGCGCGAACAAACTCACGCGCAACTCTTCGAGCAACCAACGGGTCGAGACTATGCGCTCGAGCAACTCGGGTTTCGCTGCAGCCGGCAACTGGCTAAGGTCGACTGGCAAAGGCAGCACGCCACCAGCAAAGTTATAGATCGCTAACGCCTGTTCGAGGTCGGCTGCAGCAACCCGGTCGCGGTTTGAGTCAACTTGAAGTTTCTCGATGCGCATGCGAACCGCCTGCAAATATACTGCCAACCGTGGCAAACGGTCTATGCCGGTTCGGCTCACAAAGTTGGGCACGAGCAGCTCGGCCAAGTGGTTCTTCTCAGCCGTGAGAATCGACAGAAGTTCAAAGGTCTTGCATTCGCTAATGGCTTTGTTAGCTTCGCGGGCAAGCACAGCGATCTTGGCCACCAATGCGGCAGTGTTGAAGCAAACATCAATCAGGTTGGCCTGAGCCGCAGCTCGCACTCGGTCAAACTGAGCTTGGCTAAAAACCAAACCTGACGCCTGCTCGGCGCGAAGTGCCCGCTCGGCAACAGCCGCGATAAGGTCATCGATGAACGCGGCAAAGGTTGGGTAGGGCAAACTGGCAATCGCAAGTTTTTCTTGGCTGGTCAGATGCTCTTCAACATATTTCGCAGGTGAGGCAATTTCTGCGCAAACCAAAGCCACAACCCCACGCCAATGCTGATTAAGCTGTTCGGCTTCAGTGGCAAAAAGCTGCAACGAAACGCCTGACCAACCCTTGGCACCCGAGCCAGAAACTGCCTGCCCTAGCGAACCCTTCGGCGCAACCAGCGCTGCAAAAGCGCGCACCACGTTGTTGCCCAACTTAGTTTCGTGACGGCTTTGAAGCTCGGCGAAATCCCACCGCAAAATGCCAGCCCGTTCAATCGCAGCCTCAGCCGCCGTCGCGACCGAAGCAGATTCAACCACTGCAGCCACCGCTGATCGAGCATCGGTCGTGAATCTTGCTTGCAGGGCTGGTAGGTCACTGCCAAGCCCAAGAGTTTTGCCCCGTGCGTCAACCACGCGGTAGGTCATGCGCATCGCGGTTGTTAGTTTCGAGGTGTCAAAGTCGGTTGGCTCAAACTTGGTGCCGCTCAACTGTTGCAAGGTTTTCGCCAAAGTAGCCTGCAGACTGCCGGTAGGTTCGGCTGGCAAAACGGCGAGCGCCTTCGACGCCCAGTCGGCCGCCGGCACGACGTTGCGGCGGAGGTTCTTGGGCAAACTGCGAATCAACTCGGTGATCAACTCGGCGCGCAACCCAGGCACCAGCCAGTCGAAGCCATCAGGGGTGAGCGTCGACAAAACCGCGAGCGGAACATCCACCGTCACACCATCATCAGAAGCCCCAGGGTCAAATCGATAGCGCAGGCGAAACTGCTGGCCTGCCACCGAAATTTCACTCGGATGCTCCGCCTCATCGGCCTGCTTCTCTTGGTCGCCCAGAAGATCGGTGCGGGTCATCGTGAGCAGCTCTGGCGTGGTGTGCTTCGCGGCCTTCCACCAGCCCTCAAAACTTCGGGTTGAAAACACATCGGCCGGCACGCGAGCGTCATAGAACCTAAAGACGTCTTCTTCGTCAGCAGCCATCTGAGGTTTGCGGGCACGGTCGGCGAGCGCTTCGAGCTCTTTCAAAAGTGCGCGGTTAACGCGGTCGAAAGCCTGCTTTGAATCCCACTCGCCCATCACCAGTGCATGGCGAATGAACAACTCGCGCGAATATTCGGCGTTGATTCGCGAGAACTGCATGCGACGGTTGGTGACAATTGGCACGCCATAGAGAGTCACGCGCTCATAAGCAACGACGGCACCCTGGGTTTTCTCCCAGTGCGGTTCGCTAAACGTGCGCTTGCAAAGTTCACCCGCTAGCTTCTCGGCCCAGGCTGGGTCGATTGCGGCGTTCATCCTCGCAAATAATCGACTGGTCTCAACCAGCTCAGAGCTCATCAGAGCAACCGGTGGTTTTTTGGCAAGCGACGAGCCCGGAAAAATCACGAACTTCTTCTGGTTCGACCCGATGTATTCAGCGTTGGTTCGAGGCTTGGTGACCTCGTCTGGTTTGCCCTTTGCAGGCACCGTTGAAGGCTTTTTGTCGCTGACCTGTTTAATGCCGATTTGGCTTAGCAGCCCGGCGAGCAACGACTTGTGAATGCCGTCAGGGTCAACCTTTGGTTCATTCAAGTGCAGCCCGAGCGGTTTAGTCATTGAACGCAATTGGCGAATCAAATCTTGCCATTCACGCACCCTCAAAAAATTGAGGTATTCGCTGCGGCAGAGACGTCTGAAGGCTGACGATGACAGCTCGCGCTGCCTGTCTTCGAGATAGTTCCAGAGGTTCAGCAGACTCAAGAAATCGCTGGTCGGGTCAGCAAAGCGCGCGTGCATTTGGTCAGCTTGCGGGCGTTTTTCAAGCGGGCGCTCGCGAGGGTCTTGAATCGTGAGACCGGCAACGATGATCATCACCTCGCGCGTGAGACCGTGGTTTTTAGACTCAACCAGCATGCGGGCAAAGCGTGGTTCCATCGGCAGACGAGCCAAGGTGCGACCAACCGGTGAGAGCTTGATGCCGGCGGCGTCATGGTGGCTGATGGCGCCGAGTTCGGTGAGCAGACCGAGGCCATCTTTGACAGCACGCGGGTCAGGTGGTTGCAAGAACGGAAAATCGAGCAGGTCGCCCAAACCAAGCTGGGCCGCCTGCAAAATGACCGAAGCAAGGTTGGTGCGCAGAATCTCTGGGTCGGTAAACTCAGGTCGGCCATTGAAGTCTTCTTCGCTATAAAGACGAATCACAATGCCAGGGCCAAGACGGCCGGCACGACCGGCGCGCTGGTTGGCACTGGCCTGAGAGATTGCTTCGATTGGCAAGCGCTGAACTTTGGCGCGGTGGCTATAGCGCGAGATGCGAGCCGTGCCGGCATCGATCACATATTTGATGTTGGGAATCGTCAACGAGGTTTCGGCTACGTTAGTTGCCAAAATCACACGTCGTTTCAGGCCGACGACTTTGCTAGTTTCAAAAACTCGGTGCTGGTCAGCTGCGCTGAGCCGGCCATAAAGCGGCAACACCTCTGTGCCCTTGGCTAATAGCCCACCTTTGATGTGACCTTCGATTGCATCTTGAGCGTCGCGAATCTCAGACTCACCCGACAAAAACACCAGGGTGTCGCCGAGAATTTCTTCTTCAAGTTCTGCCAGCGCAAGGGTGACACCATCGAGATAATCGGCGGCAGTGGTTTCAACATCTGGGTCAGCGTCATCTGACTTTTCGCTGACTACCGGGCGATAACGCACCTCAATCGGGTAGCTTCGACCCGAAACCTCAATAATAGGTGCGTCGCCAAAGTGACGGCTAAACGAGCCAGGGTCAATGGTTGCCGAGGTGATAATCAGCTTGAGGTCGGGGCGCTTTGGCAACAGCTGCTTTAAATATCCCAGCAAAAAGTCAATGTTTAGGCTTCGCTCATGCGCCTCGTCGATGATGATGGTGTCATATTGGCTGAGCGTGCGATCGCCCTGCAATGCGGCGAGCAGAATTCCGTCGGTCATCACCTTGACGCGGGTTTCAGCGCTCGCCTTGTCGGTGAACCTCACCTGATAGCCAACTAGCCCACCGAGCTGCACGCCCAGCTCTTCGCTGATGCGCTCGGCAACAGCGCGGGCAGCGATGCGCCTGGGTTGGGTGTGAGCAATGCTCTTTTGGCCGAGCTCGAGGCACATTTTGGGCAGCTGAGTTGTCTTGCCAGAGCCTGTAGCGCCAGCAACAATCACAACTTGGTTAGCCCGAATCGCTTCGACGATTTCGTCGTGAAGTTGACTGACGGGGAGGTCAGGCGGGTAACTTATTTGCACAGGAGGTGCCGGTTAGCCCATCTTTGAAGTGTCGCCAACCAAAACGGTGTTGTCGGCTGGCACCGGCTCATTGGCGGCCTTGAAGATTTCGTCGGCGAATTCTTCAACGCTATAAAGCTTGCCAACCTCGGCGATGCGGCTTTCGATTGCACCTGGGTTTGAGCGGTCGAGCAACAAGGCGGTTGCTGTGCCAACAATCATGTCGCCAGAAACCACAACAAAGCCAATGCCCTTTTCGGCCAATGCAGGAATTCGCTCACGAAGAGCGTCTTCACCAGCGCGCTTGCTGAGAGCAACCGGCATGTATTCAGGCAGCGATTCAAAGGTGTGCACAAAGTGAGCCTGGTGGCTGGTAATGAATACCACGCGGCCGCCCTCGCCCATAATGCTCGACATGGTCTCAAGGAGGTTGACCTGAGCATCGCGGTTTAGGCGAAGCGCATAGTCTTCACCCTTGCCTGCCTCCATGCCACCCGAAGCGTTCATAACTAAAAAGTCGAGTGAACCAAACTCAGCTTTGATGAGGTCTCGTGCCGAGTTCACCGAGTTATAGTCGGTGAGGTCGGCTTGCACGGTTAGTGCGGTGCCTCCAGCTGCACGAATCGCCTCAGCGATCTTTTCAGCTCGGGCTGCTTTGTCACGATAGTTAATCACAACTTTGGCGCCAGCCGCCGCAAAAAGCTGAACGGTGGCTGCGCCGATACCGCGCGATGAGCCTGAAACAAAAACGGTTTTGCCGGCAAGGTTCACATTTGTCATAAGTCGAGATTACCGCAAACCATTCAGGCCGTAGGTGAAATCGGTTCGGCTAAAGTGGCGAAGAGTCAGGGTTTCTTGGTCTATGAAACGTGAATGCGCGGTCTGCTGCGAGCATTCGGCTCGGCCTGGCGAAGCACCTCTCGCGTGGTTACCGCAATCTCGCCACCACCAGTTGCCAAGAACTTCAACATGTTAGAGATTGGGTTGCCATCGCTCCACTCGAAATAGATGTCAGGCACAATGCCATACTCGTCGCGAATAGCAAGGGCTACCGCTGCCAGCGCATTCGGAATCGAACTGCTGCTGACCTTGAGCACCCTGAAGCCGTGTGATGTCTCGCCAACAACGTTGATGTCTTCTAAGAAGTCTGAAGAATCTTTGACAGAAATTTCTAAGAAGATAACTGAGCTGTTCGAGGGAATGTGATTGAACTTTCGCTCGTCGCGGGCCTTTGTGCGATATTCCTCTTGGCCACCACCTTTGTTTTCGTGGGCAACGAGGCTAATAATGTCGAACTCGCTGGTCTCTTCACCCAAGAACGCGTGGGCTTGTTCGTCGAAGTGAACGGTGCGGGCGCGAAGCTCAAACGAACGTCGCACGCGCGAGACGATTGAAACGAGAATGATTGCTGCGATGAATACGCTTGCGATGCGAACGCCATCTGGGCGCTCGAGAATGTTCTGAATCGTGGTGTAGACAAACACAGCTGTGACGAATGCATAGCCAACCATCGCGGCATATTTTTGCTTGCGACGAGCCAAAAGCGTTGCGGCAAACGAGGCCGAAGTGATGAGAACCAAAACGCCGGTTGCATAGGCGCCAGCCTGGGCATCAACGTTTGCGTTGAACATGATTGTGACCACGATTGCGATTGCTGTGTAAACCATGATTAGCGGGCGGCTAAGTGTTGCCCACTGCGGGGCCATGCCATAGCGAGGCAAGTAGCGAGGTACTAGATTCAGCAAACCAGCCAGAGCCGAAGCACCAGCGAACCAGAGAATCAAAATGGTTGAGATGTCATAAATCGAACCAAAAACCGGGCCGAGGTTTAGGTGCGCAAGATAAGCCAAGGCGCGGCCAGATGCAGCGCCACCCTCGTGAAAGAGTTCTTGCGGAATCAACAGTGTTGTGATGAAACTAGTAGAGATCAAGAAAACACTCATAATCACGGCGGCTGTCGTGAGCAGTCTTTGGGTGCCTTTAATGCGGGTGATTGGAGGGCCAACCGGGTCATTTTCTGAACCGCGAATCTGCGGCATAACCGCAACGCCGGTTTCGAAACCTGAAAGACCTAGTGCTAACTTAGGGAACACAACGAGCGAGATCAGCACCATTTGAAGTAGGTTGCCGTGCTGTTGGTTCAGGGCATCCCACCACGAGTCAAGAGAAAACACGCTGTGACCCTGCGAAATAACGATTACCGAGTTCACCACGACGACAGCGTTGAGTAGCAGGTAAGCGCCAACCAAACCAACCGCAAGACCAATCGCCTCTTTGAAGCCAATCAAGAAGACGATGCTCAAAATCGCAATCAAACCGATTGTGATAACCAAGTTCGACCCCGACATGCTCTCAGCCACCAAAGGGTTCTGCACTATGTGCGCTGAAGCGTCAGCAGCTGAAAGGGTGATGGTGATCATGAAGTCGGTCGCGGCGAAGCCAAGCATGACCAGAACGAACAACTTGCCCAACCACCAAGGCAAAAGTTTTTCAAGAAGGTGAATCGAACCCTCACCCTTATAGCTGCCGGTGGCAACTTTTCGATAAACCGGCAGCGCACCAAACAGTGTCAGCCCCACCAGAATTAACGTTGCCATCGGCGAAAGCAAACCAGCCGCCAGTGCTGCAATCGCAGGCTGGTAACCCAATGTTGAAAAATAGTCAACACCGGTGAGGCACATGACGGCCCACCAGCTGTGTCCCTTGTGAACGCGCTTTGCCTCAGGGCCTTCTGATGTTAAAAACCACCTGGTGAACGAGCTGCGGTTGCGATTATCAGCCTCGGGCAAAAGTGTTGCGGTGTGTTCTGTCGGAATAACTACGTCTGATGGGTCAGTGGATTCCACTTTGAAAGTTTCGCTCTCTGCAGTTGCTAGGTGCAACGCTTGTTTGCTAATCAGCACAAAGCATACACCCGAGAAAAATTAAAAGAGCGTGCCGCTTTTTGCGGGCACGCTCTTTTACAAAGGCTTCATTGGTTAGAGAATTACGCGACCTGGAACGAAGCTAACCTTCACGATGGCCTTGCGACCGGCTGCTGTGGCAACCGAGGCGACGTGAGTGCGAATCTTGACAGTGGCGTTGATGCCCTTGCGTTTGAAGAAGAACATTACCTGACGCGCACGACCGCGTGCAAGCGCGATGTTCTTGGCAGCTTTGCCACCCTTGGTTGCGTATGCATCAATGGTCAACACGACGTGTGAGGCTTTGCCCAGCTTTGAAACTAGGCCGAAAAGCCCGGCGCGAGCCGAAGCGTTCAGCGTTGCCGAGTTGCCCGCAAAGTGAAGGGTGCGGCTCAATACGGTTGAAGCACCTCGCTGGTTATAAGCAATCGGACCAACGCCCTTGTCATACATCACAATGGTGGTGCCTTGATAGGCAGCCACCGTTCCGTTGGCAACCTGCAGAAGCAACGGGAACGTAGTTTCATAATCAAAAGCATCTGCGAGCAGGCTCTTATCGGTCGAAACCTCAACACAGCCTGCGTCGGCCACCTGCTGAGTCAACTCAGCGGCGTCACCAATGGCACCAAGCTGCATCGTTGGGCATGAGAACCAAGTTGTGGTGATGTCAGTAACATCGCCCGAGAATTCCCCCGGAATCACATAGAACGAGCCATCTTCGGCAATGCCGACCTGCGGGCCAAAAACTAGTTCGACTGGAGTATCAGCATTAGCTGCACTTGCGAAGCTAAATGAACCGAGAATTGTTGCAAAACCTGCAAACAATGCGACAAATTTGTGAGTGCGAATCTTCATATCATCAGGTTATTGCAAAGTGTCTTAAAAAAGCTAGCCAACCTGCAGTTTCAAGAGCCTTTTGCCCTTTCAACGCTTGCTATCGCGAGTAAACTTGAGGGGAACAGACCCCCACCTAAAACATAGGATTTTTGATGACGCAAGCAAATATTGGCGTAGTCGGCTTGGCCGTAATGGGCTCGAACTTGGCACGCAACCTCGCCAGCCGCGAAGGCAACACCGTTGCCATCTATAACCGCTCAGTTGAACGCACAAACTTGTTGATGAGCGAACACCCAGAAGCTGGTTTTATTGCTAGCGAAACCATTGACGAGTTCGTTGCTTCACTTGCTAAACCTCGCACCGCGATCATCATGGTTCAGGCTGGCAAAGGCACCGACGCTGTTATCTCGCAGCTTGCAGAGCGCTTCGAACCAGGCGACATCATCGTTGACGGTGGCAACGCGTTGTTCACCGACACAATCCGTCGCGAAAAAGACGTCAGCGCAAAGGGCATCAACTTTGTTGGCGCTGGCATTTCAGGTGGCGAAGAAGGCGCTCTAAAGGGCCCAAGCATCATGCCTGGTGGCAGCGCTGAAGCTTATAAAACTCTTGGCCCTATCTTGTCTTCAATCGCCGCAGTTGCCGAGGGCGAGCCTTGCGTCACCCACATTGGCACCGACGGTGCTGGTCACTTCATCAAGATGATTCACAACGGCATCGAATATGCCGACATGCAACTCATCGCAGAGGCTTATGACATTTTGCGTCAAGCTGGTGGCTACACCCCAGCAGAAGTTGCAGCGATTTTTGAAGAGTGGAACAAGGGTGACCTTGAGTCGTTCCTAATCGAAATCACTGCTGAAGTTTTGAAGCAGGTTGACGCAAAAACTGGCAAGCCGCTGGTTGACGTGATTCTTGACCAGGCTGGCTCAAAGGGCACTGGCGTCTGGACAGTTCAGACAGCACTAAACCTTGGCACCCCGGTTTCAGGCATCGCCGAAGCCGTGTTCGCTCGCTCGCTGTCATCACAGGCCAGCCAGCGCGCAGCCGTTGATGGTTTGCCAGCCGATGCAACCACCTGGGCTATCACAGACAAAGCAGCTTTTGTCGAGGATGTTCGCCGCGCACTTTATGCCTCAAAGCTTGTTGCCTATTCACAGGGCTTCGACGCGATTCGCGCCGGCGCTAAGGAATATAACTGGAACATCGACCTTGGCGCAGTTTCGAAGATCTGGCGCGGCGGTTGCATCATTCGCGCGCAGTTCTTGAACCGCATCGCAGATGCCTACAAGACCAACGCAAACCTTGAATCGCTGATCTTCGACCCATATTTCAAGCAGGCTGTTGCCAACTCGGTGGCTTCATGGCGCCAGGTTGTTGCCCACTCTTCACTCGCAGGCATTCCAGTGCCAGCGTTCGCTTCTTCACTTAGCTACTACGACGGTTTGCGTTCACCACGCCTACCTGCCGCTGTAGTTCAGGGTCAGCGTGACTTCTTTGGTGCACACACCTACAAGCGCGTTGACCTCCCTGGCACCTTCCACACCCTTTGGTCAGGCGACCGCACCGAGGTTGAGCAAGAGCCAAGCACCCACTAGGTTTCACCGCGGGCCTCTGCTGAGCACCTCTAGCAAAAGCAAAACTCCCCGTCACAGCTCATCGCTGGGGCGGGGAGTTTCTTTTGGTTCAATAAACGTTGCAGGGTTAGGTGCCCTTCGCAACTAAACGAGTCGCGCCTTAGTGAATGTGTGAGCGCTCGAGCTTGGCGCCTTCAACATCAACATCTGGCATCACGCGGTCAAGCCACTTTGGCAGCCACCAGGCTTTATCGCCGAGCAGGGCCATCAGCGCTGGCACAAGCAACATGCGCACCAAGAATGCGTCTAGCAGAACACCGATTGCAAGACCAAAGCCGATTGGGCGAATCGAGCTCAGGTGCGAGAAAGCGAAACCGCCAAAGACCGTGATCATGATGATCGCGGCAGCAACCACAACTGAGCGGCCGAGGCGAAGCCCCTGCACGATTGCCTCACGTGCTGGCTTGCCGTGAACGTAGGCTTCGCGCATTCCTGACACCAAGAACAACTGGTAGTCCATCGCGAGACCAAACAAAATGCCAATTAACATGGTTGGCAAGAAGCTCAAGATTGGTCCTGGGTGGTGAATGTCAAACAAGAACCCAAACCAACCCCACTGGTGCACGGCAACGACAGAGCCAAGGGTTGCAAACACGGTCAACAAGAAACCGCCACTTGCGATTAGAGGAACCGCGATTGATCTGAATACCAAAATCAGCAACAACAGTGACAGCAGAATTACCGTGCCCAAATAGAGCGGCAAGGCGTCGTTTAGCTTCTGTGACACGTCGATGTTGGTTGCGGTGAGGCCGGTGACACCGAGCTTCGCCTGATATTTTTCTTGGATGCTTGGCGCCAACGCACGCAGGTCTTTGACAAGCTGCTCAGTTGCAGCGCTGGCTGGGCCACGGGTTGGAACCACTTGAAACAAGAAGGTCTTGCCGTCTTTTGAAATCGCAGCCGGAGTGGCAGCTGAAACATTGTGCAACGCCATGATGTCTGTGACGACTCCTGCTTGCAGCTTTAGAGTTTCAGGCTGTGTTGGCTTAGCCGCAACTGAAACCACCGTGGCGATTTGCCCGTTGGCACCTTCACCAAAAGCAGTTGTGATTAGCGAATAGGACTTATAAGCAGTGCTGTCAACTGGCTCTGAGCTGCCGTCAGGTAATCCGAGTCGAATTGTTGCTGCCGGCAACGCAAGGGTGATCAGCACAAAAATCGAGACGACCAATGCTGCCCATGGTTGAGCGGTTGCCCAAACCGGCTTGCTCGCTTTGCGGTCAGACTCATCACGCGAGTGAAGTTCTTCGGGGCTGTGAAGTTCAGGCAGGTTAGCTAGGGCTTTGCGCTCGCGTTTGCTGAGCACCTTTTCGCCAATCAAGCTAAGCATCGCAGGCGTGAAGGTGAGGGCAATAGCAACTGATGCCACGATGGCTACAGCACCCATTGTGCCCATTTGACCCAAGAAGCCGATGCCCGTGAGGTTTAGCGCAACCAGAGCAATGACGACGGTTAGGCCCGCAAAGAGAACTGCGTTGCCTGAGGTTCCGTTCGCCAATGCGATTGATTCGCGCATCTTCATGCCCGACTTCAACTGGCGACGGTGGCGGTTGATGATGAATAGCGAGTAGTCGATGCCGACCGCCAAGCCAAGCATCACACCGAGAGTTGGCGTGGTTGAGGTCATCGAAATAACCGAGGCTAGGGCCATCGTGATCGTGGCTGAAACGCCAACGCCAAGCAGTGCAGCGAGAAGTGGCAGGCCTGCGCCGACGAATGTGCCGAGCATAAGCAAGAGCACGATGCCGGCGATTACGATTCCAACGATTTCACCAGTGCCCAAAATGCCGTCGAGCGACTGAACGAGCTCTTTCGAGAACTCAACCTGAACCTGCGGCAACTTAGCTTTGCCAAGCGCATCGGCGACAGCTGTGATGTTCGCTTTTTCAACTTCGTCGAGTGGCTTGTCGAAATAGATTGTGGCCAGAGCTGTCTTGCCGTCTTTTGAAACGAGTCTGAAGTTGTTTGATGCAGCCAAAATCTTCTGCCCATTTGCTAGGTCTGCTGACTGCTGGCTCAGTGCATTGAGCGCGGTGTTGATGAGGTCTTGGCGCTTCTTGAGTGTCGCGGCATCGAGTTGCGCGTGCACTTTGTCGAGAGTGGCTTGGGCTTTTTGAAGTGACTCAAGGTTCGCGGCAATTTGGTTGTGCGCGCCGGCAAGGCTCGAGTGTTGAAGGTCGATCTGGTTCTGGCTGATAAATGGGTTCAGGTTGCCGGCAACGTCTGGCATCTTTTCGATCTTGAGAAGCGCGTTGCTTATGGCTTTAACCTGAGTGGCAGAGAACGCCTTGCCGCTGGTGCTGCGAAACACAACCTGGCCCGAGCCGTGGCTAGCTGCCGGAAACGATGCCTTGAGCTCGTCGATTACTACCTGCGAGGCGATGCCGTCAATGCTCATGGCAGTTGATAGCTTTGCGTTGCCCGCGATCATCAAAGTGATTGTGGTGAGCAAGAGCAGAGCCCAGGTGGTCACTAAGACCCAGGCGCGACGTGCCGAGAAAGCACCCAAACGATAGAGCAGTTCAGCCATTTTGTGACCATCTTTCAAAACTTTTGAATTCTTTTGGAACTCTTGGAGGCAATCTTTTTGCACGCGTGCAATAACTATTTTTGCACGTGTGCAACAATAAAGCAAACGTCTTAAGTAAAGTGAAAGCATGAGCACAATGAATGAGCCAAATGCGGTGCTTTCAGGCCGGCCTCATAAAGCGTCACACCACGACGTAATTGTCGAAGCTTGGCGACTTTTTGAAGAAGTCGGCTTTGAATCAGCAACCATGGCTCAAATCGCCGAGCGCTGCCAAATGAGCCGACGCACGCTGTTCAACTATTTTCCAAACAAACATGCACTGCTGTTCCCCGGCACCGACGAAAGCCTCGAGGCATTTGAGAATCAGCTGTTGTCACGCCCAGCCGAAGAGAAAATGTTCGACGCTCTAATCTCTTGTGTTGACGCGTCAAACAGCAAAATGCAAGAGCTCTCAAAGATTTATGTGCCCGGGCCACAGGTATTAGCGGCAAGGCTGAGCGAAGGCGCGACTAACTACAACCGCGACCGTTGGGCCTATGAACTTGAACAGATTGCCCTTGGCCGCCTAGGCGACAGCAACGAAGCTCGCATTCAAGCAGCGCTAATCGGTGTAGTCACGGCTCAGGTAATCAGTGAGATCTTCAAGCTGATGAGAAACTCAAAACAGAAGTTGACCGAACAGGCAGCGCTCGGCATCGTGCTAACCCAACTGGCAAACCTGTTCAGCAAATAGAAGAAGCCCAGCTTCTAGAGTCGAGCCCGCAACACTACGTTCGGCAGCTCTGGCGCGGGAATCCACCCGCCGACCTCGTCGGCGAACGTGCTGAAAAGCGTCGCGCCTGAGCCATCGCTCAGTGCCCCAAAGCGGCCGTTCGCATCTGCAAGTTCATAGCTGTTCCACGCCTCACGCATCGCCACGATTTCTTCGTGAGTGCGAGCAATGAAGTTCCACCACATAACAATCGGCTCGTTAAACGGCTCTCCGCCAATCAGAAGCAGTTGAAGAGGTTCGGGGCCGATTGACTCGAGGCGCAGCTCGCCCTGCCCAGCTGCGACAAACTCGAGATTCGTGACACCCACCCGCTCGCCATTGACCAAAGCTTCGCCACCGACCACCAGAATGCCATGCTCGAAACTCGCATCAACCGGCAGGGTCAAAACCGAACCCGTCGGCAGGTTCAGCTCAGCTGCCACCAAAGGCGTGTGCACCACGGCCGGCGAGCGCTGACCCATGAGTTTACCAACTAAGAGAGAACCAGTGGCATGCCGGGCATCGGCAAAGCGCAGTTGCGGCAAAACATCGATGTGCTGAAAGCTCGGGGTTATTTTCCGCGCGTTTTCAGGCAGGGCGATCCAAAGCTGTGCGGCATGCATAGAAATCGGGCCGCGCTGTGAAAGCTCACTGTGCGAAATGCCTCGACCAGCAGTCATCAAGTTGACCTGGCCTGGTTCAATAACCTGAACACTGCCAACCGAATCACGGTGCTCAACCTTGCCTGCGAAAAGCCAGGTCATGGTTTGCAAGCCGGTGTGCGGGTGCGCTGCCACAACCATGCCATCGGTTTGCTCGGTTGGCCCAAAGTGGTCGACGAAGACCCAAGCGCCGATGCGCCTGAGTTTTGCGTTCGGCAGGGTGCGGCGAACCTCAACCCCGGTGCGAGTTGAGAGTTTGACGAGCCTCGGTTCGAGCAGCATGCATCCCAGCTTAATTTTTGCTAAAGCAACGTGCTAGCCGTGAAAAGGCATGAGCGCGTTGTCGGGAATCTGACCAAAGCTGCCACGCTGATAGTCGGTCATTGCCTCATAGATCTGCTCTTTGGTGTTCATGACGAACGGGCCATAGGCTACGACCGGCTCTCGAATCGGCTTGCCGCCGAGCAAGAAAATCTCGAGCGCGTTGTGGCGTGAGTCTTGAGTTTTGTTGGCCGTGATGGTGATGCGGTCGCCTGAACCAAACACAGCTAGGTTGCCCGTGCTAACGGGGGCAGGGTTTGAGCCTGGAGCAAAGGCACTCGACTCGCCGACCACACCTTGACCAGCTAAAACGTAGGCCAGCGCGTTGAACATTGGGTTCCACGGAATCGACACCGAAGCACCTGGGGCCAAAGTTATGTGCGCGATGGTCATAGGCGTTTGAGATTTGCCTGGGCCAACGTGGCCGTCGATCTCGCCAGCGAGCACGCGAATCAATGCGCCACCGTCTTGGCTCGAAATCAGCTCAACGTCGCCGCCCTCAAGGCTCTGATAGGCCGGTGGGCTCATCTTTTTTTCGCTCGGCAGGTTGATCCAGAGCTGAATGCCGTGAAAGATTCCGCCAGACATAACAAGTGCCTCAGGCGGGGTTTCAATGTGAAGCACGCCTGCGCCGGCAGTCATGTATTGCGTTGCGCCATCTTGAATGGTGCCACCGCCGCC
>CANFKN010000007.1 GCA_947447385.1 Microbacteriaceae bacterium | reverse complement strand
TTGACCAAAGAGCTTGAGCTTCTCGTTGACGTTTTCGGCTACACACTTGCCGACCTTGAGACTTTTCAGTTGAACGCCGCCGAGGCAGCTTTTCAAGACCTCGAACAGCGCGAAGAGTTGATGGACATGATCAGCGAAGGCTTCGCAGACTTCGCCTAAGCGCGCAGTTAAACGACGCTGACCAGGCGAATATCAGAGGCGATTTAAACGTGGATGCCAGCCTAGCCACCGCCTTCAGCCCCGACTCGGTGCTCTTGCAACGCTCGGCTGGTTCGTGGCGCGAGGCGATTGGCTTGGCGGGCGAGGGTTTGACTACCGCCGGCATCGCAACTGAGGGTTACACGGCTGCGATGATTCACGCGGTTGAGGTCAATGGCCCCTACATTGTGATTGCGCCGGGGTTTGCCCTTGCGCACGCCCGGCCATCTGAAGAGGTGCTGCGTTGGGGCATGAGCTTGGTCACTCTGGCAGAGCCAGTGCAGTTTGGTGCTGACGCTCATGACCCGGTTTATGTGGTGGTTGGCTTAGCCGCTGTAGATAAAGATCAGCACATTGCAGCGCTTATGGCGCTAGGTGAGAAGCTCGCAGACCCTGAGTTTGTGAATTCGTTATTAAAACTTTCTAGATTCGACGACTTAATCCATCTTTTGTCATAACTGAATGTCAAACTAGACAAATGAAGATTTTGGCGGTTTGCGGCGAGGGCATTGGCACATCAGTGCTGCTCAAAATGAACGCCGACCGCGTGCTTAAGCGCCTCGGAATCGATGCGCTGGTTGAAGCCACCGACATCGACACCGCTAACGCAACTCGTGATGCACAAATCTTTTTGACGACAGCAGGTTTAGAAGACCGCCTGGTCAAAGGCCCTGCCGAGATCATTGCGATTGAAAAGGTGTTCGACCTCGAAGAGCTCAGCGACAAGCTCAGCGCTGCGCTGCTCTAGTCCATCAGTTCGGGCATAGCAGTTCTGGCCAATCAGCTCTGGCCAATCAGTTCTGGCGCTTCAGCGCTTTGGCCCATCAACTCTGGCCCAGCAACTCTTTCATCGCGGCAGTGATGCCAGCCAAACTTGCCTTGGCCTTAGCCGCGGTTTTGCCCTCAGCCTGCAAATAGCACTTGAGCTTTGGCTCGGTGCCCGATGGCCTAACAATCACGCGAACCGCACCTGACTCAGAGCCACTCGCGATGCTGTCGAATCGCAAACCTTCAGTTGGCGGTAGGCCGTTTGCCCCCTTAGCTAAGTCGGTCACTGACACCGCAACCCCACCTAGTTCAATAGGTGGTTCAGACCTCAGCCGCGCCATGGTCTGAGCAATAATCGAAAGGTCGGTCACGCGAATTGAAATCTGCCCAGTGGCAAAGAAGCCATATTTTTCGCCCAATTCGGCGAGCAAATCATCGAGAGTTTTGCCTTCAGACGCCAAACGATTGACGATGCCAGCCATCAAAACCGCTGCCGAAATGCCATCTTTATCTGGCACCTGCTGCGGGTCGATGCAATAGCCCAGAGCCTCTTCGAAGCCAAAGATCAGATTCGGCACCTTCGAGATCCATTTGAAACCGGTCAAGGTTTCAACGAAATCAAGGCCGTTAGTCGCTGCCACTTTTGCCAGCGCTGAACTTGAAACGATTGAGCAAGCTAAAGCACCTGAGCCTCCAGCGTCAGCAACTCGGCTTGCAATCTCGTCTGCCAAAATCAAACCAACCTCATCGCCGGTCAACTTGCGCCAACCGCCTGCGCCACCTTCGTTGGCAGAGGCATCGGCAACGGCCACTGCCAAACGGTCGGCATCTGGGTCGTTTGCCAAAATGACGTCGGCACCAACTTGCGTTGCCTTGGCAAAGGCTAGGTCAAGCGCGCCAGGTTCTTCAGGGTTGGGGAACGCTACTGTGGGGAATCTGCCGTCAGGGTGAAGCTGCTCTGCCACGGTTTCGAGCGGCTCAAAACCAGCGAGCTCCCAAAGCGGTTCGACAGTTGCCCAGCCAACACCGTGCATGGCTGTGTAAACCATCTTGACTTGGTTAGCGCCAGGTTCAAGCGGTTGCGCCCATTTTGCTGTTGCGGTTCGGTAGGCAAGTCGAGTTTCTTCACCCAAAATGTGCACGTTGGGTGCGCTTTCGAGGTCGGCGACCTTTGCTATTTGGTCAAAAGTTAGGGTCGCAGCCACTCGTTCAATCTCAGCTGAAATCTCTGAGTCAACCGGGGCAATGATCTGCGAGCCGCCGTTGCTGCCGCCCAGATAAACCTTGTATCCGTTGTCTCTTGGCGGGTTATGGCTAGCTGTGACCATCACACCAGCTGATAGGCCGAAGTGTTTGACTGCAAAAGCCAGCAGTGGGGTAGGAGCATAGCCTTCAAAAATGTGCACGGTGATGCCAGCCGCCGCAAAAATGGCTGCCGAATCAGCCGCGAAAATGTCACTGTTGATGCGCCCGTCGAAACCGATGGCCACCGTTGGTGCGTCGAAATTTGCGTTCAGGTAGGCAGCAATGCCGGCGGCTGCTTGAGCAACCAACACTCGGTTCATGCGGTTTGGCCCAGCACCGAGTTCGCCGCGCAAACCTGCTGTGCCAAACCCGATGCGTGAGCCGAAACGGTCGCGCAGGTTAGCTAGGTCGGCTTTGCTGCCGGCTTCAACTTTGGCAATCAATGTGTCGAGCTCAAATCGAGTTTCGGCATCAGGGTCCCCAGCCAGCCAAGCTTTGGCTGCTGCAACGAGTTCGACTACTTCGGCGAATGACATAAAAACCTTAAAAGAGGGGGAGTGCTGATTCGGTGGCGGCTGTTTCTAGAGTTTGGTGACAATCTGAGCTAGAAGTGCGCTGATGCGACCTTCGGCTTCGCGACCAGCGTCGATAACCTCTTGGTGGCTCAACGGAGTTTTTTGAATACCTGCGGCCAAGTTTGTTACTAGCGAAAGCCCCAGAATCTCCATGCCAACCTGTCGGGCAGCAATGGCCTCAAGCGCAGTTGACATGCCAACCACGTGACCACCCATAACCTTGGCCATTTGCACTTCGGCAGGGGTTTCATAGTGTGGGCCACGAAACTGAACATAAACGCCGTCTTCGAGGCTGGCATCAACCGTGCGTGCGAGTTCTCGCAGGCGGTGTGAATACAAATCAGTCAGGTCAACAAAAGTTGCGCCTTCGAGTGGGCTATCGGCGGTTAGGTTGATGTGGTCACTGATCAGAACCGGCGAACCAGGTTTGATGGTCTCGCGAATGCCACCAGCGCCGTTTGTCAAAATCATGGTCTTCACACCTGTTGCAGCTGCAGTGCGCACACCGTGCACAACTCGACGCACACCGTGGCCTTCGTAATAGTGTGTGCGTGCACCAAGCACCAGCGCGTGCTTGCCAGTAGGCAACAAAATTGAGCGAATGGAGGCCACATGGCCCTCAACTGCTGGCGCCAAGAAACCAGGCACCGAAGCCGCCGGAATGCTAGCCACAGTTTCGCCCATTAGGTCGGCGGCTTTCGCCCATCCGCTGCCCAAAGTCAACGCGATGTCGTGACTTGCTACGCCAGTTTTTTCGGCGATAACGGCAGCTGCTTCGAGGGCAAGGTCGAAAGGTTCGCTAGAACCGTGGTTGTGCAGGTTCTCAAGAATATTGTTCATCTTTTGAGTCTAGTTGGCTCGCAGTTTGTTGTTTTGGCAAGGCTCGGCACGGTTTTGCGACACAATTGAATCGTGAGTGAATCAAGCGCGGCTACTGTCAAAAAGAACCATCACATCGTCATCATCGGCGGTGGCCCGGGTGGTTATGAAGCCGCCCTTGCGGGTCGCCAGCTCGGCGCCGACGTCACCATCATTGAGAGCAACGGCATCGGCGGCAACGCTGTTTTGACCGACGTGGTGCCGTCAAAAGGTTTGATTTCGACTGCCGATGCAGCCAACAACGTCAAGCGTGCCGAAAAGCTCGGCATTGGCTTCACCATTGACGGCAAAGATGTTCACCCCAAAATGACGATTGACTTGGGCGCGGTTAACCAGCGTCTTCTCGAAATGGCTCACGAACAGTCTCAAGAAATGCGCGAAGCTCTGGTTGAAGCTGGGGTGCGCGTTCTAGCTGGTCGAGGTCGTCTTGATGGCAACCACCACGTGATTTATGCACCAGCCGATGGCGGCGCTGAGGAGCGCCTTGAAGCTAAGACCATCATCGTCGCCGTGGGTGCAACGCCTCGCGAACTGCCAGCCGCTAAACCAGATGGCGACCGCATTTTGACCTGGAAGCAGCTTTATGATTTGACCGACCTACCAGAGCACATGATTGTTGTCGGTTCTGGTGTTACCGGTGCTGAGTTCGCGTCGGCTTTTCACGGCCTCGGCTGCGAGGTCACCCTGATCTCTAGTCGCGACATGGTTTTGCCCAGCCAAGACCAAGACGCCGCTGAGCTAATCGAAAACGTTTTTCGCAGCAAGGGAATGAACGTTCTCAACAAATCTCGTGCTGACAAAGTTGTGAACACCGGCTCAGGTGTTGAGGTGACTCTGGGCGATGGCACCATCGTCAAAGGCTCACACTGTTTGATGGCCGTCGGTTCGATTCCCAACACCGCAGGCTTAGGATTGGTCGAGGCCGGAGTTGAACTCACCGAGTCAGGCCACATCGTCACCAACAAGGTTGCTCGAACCTCACGCGCAAACGTTTATGCGGTCGGCGACTGCACAACATTCTTTCCGCTGGCAAGTGTCAGCGCGATGCAGGGTCGAACCGCCGTGTTTCACACCATGGGCGACGTCGCGATTCCCACCCAGATTCGCAACGTCTCTGCCAACGTTTTCACCTCGCCAGAAATCGCCTCGGTGGGTTGGTCACAAGCAGCGCTCGAGGCCGGCGAAGTCAACGGCCACGTCGTGAAATTCGACTTGCCATCAAACCCTCGCGCCAAAATGATGGGTCTGCAGTTTGGTTTCATCAAAATCATCGCCTCAACCGGTGGCACCGTCATCGGTGGTGTGGTCGTCGCGAAGTCGGCATCAGAGTTGATCTATCCAATCGCCGTCGCCATCGAAAACCGATTGACGGTGGACGAACTGGCACGCACCTTCACGGTGTATCCGTCGCTGTCAGGCACCATCATGGAAGTCGCGCGGGCGCTGCACACTCCAAACGTTTAGATAATGCGCCAGAGTGCCACGCTTGGACTGACCTGACCTGACATTCATTTTCTAGCCTTTGGTTCCAGACCCAAACTTCACGCCTGGAAAATCTCTCCGCTAGTCGCGGGGCTAATTTCTCGCCTAATAAATTTCTTGACCATCGGAGTCGTCACTGCCGCAAACAGCATACTGTGCCCGAACATTATGAACGCGGCGAACTGATAAATGAATGGTTCTCTGAAGTCCAAATAGAAGAATCCTTGCATTTGCAAAGAAAATAAGACAGAGATGGGAACATAGACCGCAATAAAGTAGGGGCGGTATTGAATGGCTCGTCCACCAAGTTTTCGACTCATGAACCTAATAACTAAAACCAACAGTGAACTGAAGAAAGCTCCGCTGACAAAACCTGTCATCGGAGCTGCGAGCACAGCAAACAGATAGTGGGCAATCTCGAAAATCACTGACAAACTCAACATAGCCGATGTGACAGCGGCAAATTTCAAGACAAATGAAGTCGACGGGGAACGTGATTTGCCTAGGGTACTGTTACGCATTTACGGTAGCCAATCTAGTCGCCATCCGAACTCATTCCAGTTAGCTTGGGCCGCAACCGCGTAGGCATTGTTAGTTATGCCCAAAGCGTTTTGGTAAAAGTCGTTCTTGATTTGCGCATCCACTACAAGTGCAGGACCTTTAGAAGTGTTCATGAACCTGAATCTGATTGATGAACCTACCCCATCAATGTGATTTTTAGTTGCCCAGAAATACCAGCCGTAGAGGCCATTGTGCGCCTCAGTAGCACCCATTAGGCATTCCATGTTAAAGTGACCGCCCAAGTAGCTAAGGGGGAATGGAACGGGTATGTCGATGAACAGTGGGATGGTGTCATTTAAATCCGGAAATGCCCGCGGCGCTCCGAAAACTGGGAAGTAGCAGTTGAAGCAGGAGTGCACTTTTCGCCAAGCCTGGGTCGTGCTGATATTTTCGAAATAATATCGCAGAGAATAGCTCCAGTTCGGGTCTGCCACAACTGGGAACGCAATGTCTCGAGCGCTTAGGTCAAGGTGCTGTGTAAGAACGTCATTTTGAAGTGAGTACCAAGTGTCTACGCTTTTACCATTTGCATCAATCGCCCAAGGTGCGCTAATCACAGCGCTAAAGTCCTTATAGTCGTCTAGGCTGTACCCACCCTGGTACTCGGCTGTCTCGACGCCATCTGGCAGATTGAGTTTATAAGAGTAGCTTTCGGGTGCATTGCGGGTCGAAATTACCGTGTAGATGCTGAATCCAGAGCTAGTGCGGGCTACTGCACCCGTGGTGTCGCCAGAGTCGGCTTCAAATGTTGTAACAGTGCCAATCTCTGTCGATGTGGTAACTTTCGAGTCGAGAATTTCGATTGTAGCAGTTGATGTCTGATCACCTTGCTGGGTTTCAGAGACTAAAACTTTGACACCCGACGAAGAGTCATAAGTCATGACTTGAGGTTGTTCCCCCGAGAGCGAATCTTGAATTGCCGACCCGGTTGAACTTTCAATCGTTGCGACTATTTGTTCTGGCGAAAGGCCATTCGATGGCGAGGCAGCATTTGCTATCTCGGGTGTTGCAAGCAGAAGCGCAAAGACCACAACCATGCCAGTCGAAATTATTTTTTTCATTGGACCCCCCAAATTATGTTGTGCTAACCACATTCGAGCTAACACTGTTCATCAATGTAACACAATAATTGCCGTGTGATTGCGTTTTCGCAATCTGGCAGTTCCATATGTCAGGTTTTTAATGGTCCGCGATAACTAGGAGGTTCCCTTTGTGACTGCAACCAAGCCAGCTTCCAACAGCGCTGATCACGTCTTGGATAGATCGTTTGCAATTATGTGGACCTTAAGAGAGCTGCTAATGCCAAACGCTCAAGCGCTGGCAAATCTAGTGATAGTTCGCCTGACTTGAAGGTGATGTACTTTCGCGCGGAAACCGTTCACTTTAAGTATTTAGCTCAACAAAACTTGACGGGGTTTTATGTATTCGAGTAATCTGATCTCTCATTGGGCAGGGATGTCAGGGGGAAGTATGAAAAATACAGTCAAAATAAAGGGTTTGTCTCTTGTCGTTTTGCTCTTATTTACGACAATCTTGGGGGTCGCGCCAGCTGAGGCATCCCTCGCGAGCCCAAGTTCAATGCAAGTCACTCTGGCAGCTGTAGATCTGAATGAAGTCGACGCCAGTATTCTTGATGAATCTGAGGCGATGGCTCTTATTACCTCCCTTAAGAACTCGCAAGATCCCGTGGCTTTGATGTCAAGCTTTGATTACGCGCAACTTGCAAATGTGAAAGCGTACCTTGCGCCGTCCCTCGAGAGCTCATTAGCAGTTGCTCCGACTCCAAAAATGCTTTCGGCTTTTCAAAATGGCTGCTGGAATGCCGCAGTCGCTTATGTCGCTCGGAATTTTTTCTCGATTGAGCTTTACCGGGTAACTCTTAAGGGGACGTGGTGCACCTCAGCCGGGCAAATTACCAGTGCTACCAATCAAGGCTTGTACCCTTCGATAAGTGCCATGGGTTGGCAACCAGTCGCAGTTCTAAGCAAAGGCGTTTACAAGCTAAAAACCAGTGCAACAATTTATGGGCAGTATCGGTTTGATTATTACGTGGCCGGCGTCTTTCTTCAGAGTGACACACCCTGTCTAAGGATTCTTGCATCGGGTGATAGCAGTTACTCTCTTGATGGGCTCTGTGGCCCTTGAACAGTGTGCGCGATATTGCTCGCCTGACTCTCTGCCTAGCTTTTTTTTGCTGTGCCATTTCACAAGTTTTCGCTTTAGTTTTTGCCGCAGTCTCGGTTTTGCTTTATGGTTTCACATTCAAACAGTCGCAACGCTTTCGAAAACTCGAGATTTCGCTGGTGAGTCTCGCTTTGATTTTTATTCTTTTTGTGTCATTTTCCACTCGTTCGCAGTCATCTATCGAAGTTGGTATGTTTTGCATTGACCCGCAGGTTCTTGATTTTTAGGTACCTCAGCGGCGAGTTTGTCGTGACTTTTGGTCTACAAGCAATACTGGCCTAAATGTCGCAGGCCACGCATAGCCTCGGGCCATGGCTAAAACTAAGAAGTGCCCTATTTGTGCGGCGAAGACTCGAAGCAACTTTTGGAGCATCAAGCAAACCGTCGTTGTGAATGCGCGAGGCGAGCAGGTGTTTCACCCTGGAGGTCAAGTTGCACTAGGTTTTGCGATGCGCAAATGCTCAAATTGCAGCTGGCTTGGTGACTTCGTTGTCACACCGTTGCCGCCGGCGCCAGTGCCCAAGAGCACATACGTTCCCACTCAGGCCGAAATTGACGATGACTATGACGAAGATTACATAAATCACTACTATCACTAACGTTGGCGGCGACTAGCTACACTTTTTATAGTCAAAAGTTGACTCAGCTCTGAAAAGTCGAGGTCTAGAATGCTTTCACACCAAATCGAACGCTTTATTTTTTGGTCACGCTGGTTGCTTTCACCGCTGTATCTTGGCCTGATTGCAGTCATGGGGCTTTTAGTTGTGAAGTTCTGCATAGAACTTTATGGTTTGGTTTTGAAGGTCACCGAGCTCGAAGCACAAGATTTTGTTTTGAAACTGCTCGGCCTGCTCGACCTAGTCTTGCTTGCAAATTTGATTTTGATTGTGATTTTTGCCGGCTATGAAAACTCAGTGTCGAAGATTGGAATCGCAGAAGGCAACATTGACCGCCCAGCCTGGATGGGCCACGTCGATTTCTCTGGTCTAAAGATTAAATTGATCGGTTCGCTGGTTGCGATTTCGGTCATTGAGTTGCTGAAAGACTTTGTCGAGATTGCTGCTCACCCTGAAAACCCGGTGCCTTGGGAGGCTATCTTTTGGCAGCTAATGATTCACCTGACATTTGTGATTTCAGGCGTGCTTTTTGCCGTTATGGACTGGATCTCTGACAGCCGAGTGCTTAAGAAGCAATACCTTGCCGCTGCGCCAACGCAACTAGACGAAGAATAAGCTTCGTTTAGTCTTCGAATTCTAGAAGCACGGTGCCTGCTGGCACGGTCTCGCCAACGGCGGCGCTAATCGACTTGATCACACCGTCTTTGTGAGCGTTCAAAGGCTGTTCCATCTTCATAGCTTCGAGCACAACGACGAGGTCACCTTTAGCGACGGTGTCGCCAACGGCGACTGCCACCTTCACAACGGTTGACTGCATTGGCGCTTTGACGGCATTGCCGTTGCCACCTGTGCCAGACACAGTGCCAGCCTTGCGCTTGGCAGGAGCACCCGCTGCGGCGGTTGCTGCACCGGCTGAAGCACCCGAGAACAGGTTGCTTGGCAGGCTAACTTCAACGCGCTTGCCGCTAACTTCAACAACGACAGAATTGCGTGCGGCAGCACCTGAGCCAACTTCGTGTTCGCCGTCAAATGCTGCAATGTCGTTCACAAACTCGGTTTCGATCCAGCGAGTGTAGATGCCAAACTTGCCAACGCCGTCAGCAGTCGGTTCGCCGATGAAGGCTGGTTCGTTCACGATTTTTTGGTGGAAAGGCAAGACTGTCGGCAGGCCTTCAACTTTCATCTCACTGAGGGCGCGACGAGCGCGAGCCAAAGCCTCAGTGCGGTTTGCGCCGGTAACAATGAGTTTTGCAACCATTGAGTCAAACGAGCCCGAGATCTCGTCGCCTGATTCAACACCAGAGTCAACGCGAACGCCAGGGCCTGAAGGCGCTTTGAACAACTTGACTGGGCCAGGAGCCGGCATAAAGTTGCGGCCGGCATCTTCGCCATTGATGCGAAATTCGAAGCTGTGGCCTTTGACCACTGGGTCGGCATAGTCGAGCTTGCCACCTTCGGCAAGTCTGAACTGCTCGCGCACCAAGTCGATGCCGGTGACCTCTTCTGAAACCGGGTGTTCAACCTGAAGGCGAGTGTTTACCTCTAAGAACGAGATTGTGCCGTCTTGGGCAACCAAGAACTCACAGGTGCCTGCGCCTTGGTAGCCAACTTCTTTCAAGATGGCTTTAGACGACTCATAGAGACGCTTGATCTGGTCTGCAGTCAAGAATGGAGCGGGCGCCTCTTCAACTAGCTTTTGGTGGCGACGTTGCAGTGAACAGTCGCGGGTTGAGACGACAACAACGTTGCCGTAGGCGTCGGCCAAGCACTGGGTTTCGACGTGGCGAGGCTTCTCAAGATATTTTTCAACGAAGCACTCACCGCGGCCGAAAGCTGCGATTGCCTCGCGGGTAGCTGAGTCAAAAAGTTCGGCAACTTCAGATTCTGCATAAGCAACCTTGATGCCGCGGCCACCGCCACCATAGGCAGCTTTGATGGCAACCGGAACACCGTGCTTGGCAACAAACTCAAGAACTTCTTCAGCGCCCTGCACCGGGTTCAAAGTGCCGGCAGCCAGTGGCGCGCCAACTTTCTCAGCAACGTGACGGGCCGAAACCTTGTCGCCCAAGCGCTCAATAGCCTCTGGTGAAGGGCCGATCCAAATCAAACCGGCAGCAATAACGCGTCGAGCAAACTCGGCGTTTTCAGCCAAAAAGCCATAACCAGGGTGAACCGCGTTGGCACCCGAGGCAGCGGCAACGTCAAGAATCTTGTCGATGACAAGGTAGGTTTCTGGGCCAGTTGTGCCGTTTAAC
The DNA here is from genome assembly GCA_947447385.1 of Microbacteriaceae bacterium. Lineage (GTDB taxonomy): Bacteria > Actinomycetota > Actinomycetes > Actinomycetales > Microbacteriaceae > Rhodoluna. Next base: position 6,488 of record CANFKN010000007.1, on the reverse strand, counting down.
GCATAGGCTTCGTCGGCCAACTTGACGTGCATTGCATCGCGGTCTTGGTCAGCATAGACCGCCACCGAGGTGATGCCAGCGTCGCGTGCTGCTCGAGCAATTCGCACCGCGATTTCACCGCGGTTAGCAATGAGCAGTTTGGTAATTTTTTGGCCGTTTGCTGCGTTCATAATGCTCTAGCCTATTGGCAAACGCCTATCTTTCGCCCGAAAAAGGGCTGAAAAATGTTATCGATTCCAAAACGACGAATAGTCAACCCCGAGCTCAATAGCCATCTCACGCAGGGTCGGCAGCGAAAGTCCGATAACCGTGTGCGGGTCGCCTTCGATGGCGCGAACAAAAGCGCCGCCAAGCCCATCGATTGTGAATGCTCCAGCGACCTTGAGTGGTTCGTCGGTAGCGACGTAGGCATCGATTTCGTGGTCGCTGAGGTCGGCAAAGAAAACGGTTGCATGTGAAACACGCGTGGTTGCCGGGCGGTTGCCTGCAAGAGTTGCGGCAGCGGCATCCGAGTTAAATCTGTTATCGATCAAATGGTGGCCGCTAAACAGTCGGCCGCTCTGCCCCCGCATCGCGCGCCAGCGGTTGCGAGCGACTTCGGGCAGGTGCGGCTTGCCAAGTGATTCGCCGCCAAATTCGAGCGATGAATCACAACCAATGATGATCGCATCGACTGCGTCAGGGTGATTCAAAACAGCCTCAGCTTTAGCGCGAGCCAAAATTGCAACCATGTCGGCGGTTGATTTGATCAAACCCTCGGCTTCTGCAACAGCCGCCACGAGGTCTTCGTCAACCTGAGGTGCAATGCAAATCGGTTCGATTCCGCCGTTTCGCAAGAGAGTCAAGCGTGCAGGGGAGGTTGAAGCCAAAACTAAGCGGGTCATGGGTCTAGATTAGCCGCGACCAGTGCTGGCCTAAGCGCAACGGCGCAGTGCCACGATGTGAAACACTATAACCATGAACGCGAAACCGAACTGGCTGGGCAAGACCCTTGAGCTGAACATCGAAAAAGTAGCTCACGGTGGCATTTTTGTTGCCCGTCACGAAGGCCGCGTGGTTTTTGTTTCGCACGTCTTGCCAGGCGAACGCGTCAAGGCTCGCGTTTTTGAAGACCGCGGTGCGTCGTTTTGTCGCGCTGAACCCGTTGAGATTCTCGAGGCCTCACCCGACCGTGTGCCTCAGGTCTGGAAAGACGCCGGGGTAGGCAAAGCCGGCGGATGCGAGTTTGGCCACATCAAGCTATCGCGTCAGCGCGAGTTGAAAGCCGAAGTTATCACCGAAGCCTTGCAGCGCATGGCTGGTGTTGAAATGGCCGTGACCGTTGAGCCAGCACCTGGTGATGTCGAGTCAAATGGTCTGGGTTATCGCACGCGAGTGCAGCTTCACGTTGACGAAGCTGGCAACGTCGGCCCTTTTCGGGAGCGCAGCCACGACGTGGTTAAGGTCAAGTCACTGCCGCTTGCAGTTGAAGATATTCAGGAGCTTGAGTTTCAAAACAAGAACTATCAGAGTGTCGAAAACATTGAGATTGCCGCCTCAAGCGCCGGTCAGATTCAATGGAAGATCGACGGCAAGCTAAAAGGTGACGACCGCCTGATTGAGCGCGTTGCCGGCCGAACCTTTCGCATCAGTGGCGGAGGTTTCTGGCAGGTTCACCGCGCAGCACCTCAGGTTTTGACCAGTGCAGTGCTCGACATGATTGCCGCGGCAGGCATTGACAAGGCCGCAGACAACCTTGACCTTTATGGCGGCGTTGGTCTATTTGCCAGCACAATGGCCGGTCGATTCGGCAACGACCTTCGCATCTCATCGGTTGAGTCTTTTCGCCAAGCAACCGACGATGCAACTTTGAACCTAAGCGACCTGCCAAACGCCAAAGCCTTTTGCGCGCCGGTTGAACGCTTTCTGAACGAAAAAGCCAGCGCTGGCGCTAAGCCAACCGCAACAGTTGTGCTTGACCCGCCTCGCGCAGGTGCCGGCGCCAAGGTGATCGACCGCCTGCTCACGATCAGCCCAAAGCACATCGTTTATGTTGCCTGCGACCCGATTGCTTTAGCTCGAGACCTCAAGCAGCTTTTGGCTGGTGGCTACAAAATTGCCTCACTTCGCGCCTTCGATTTGTTTGCGCACACCCACCACGTTGAGACCATAGTAAGTTTGGTTAAATAGACCATACATTTAGTCGCGCTTAGGGGAGGGGTGGTCAACCGATGGCAGAAAAACTTCGCCTGGCGATTGTTGACGACCACGAAGCGATTCGACTTGGTTTCTTGCACGCCGCACAAAATGCTGGCCACGAGGTCACGGTTTCGGTGGCAACTGTAGGGGAGCTCATCGGGGCAGTCTCTAAGCGCAATTGCGACATCGCAGTGCTAGACCTCTCATTGGCTGACGGTTCAAACGTCGCGGGCAACGTGGCTGCTGTGGTCGCAGAGGGAATCCCCGTAATCATTTTCAGCATCGCCGATAAGCAAAATTTGGTGCGCGCGGCCCTCAGAGCTGGCGCTGCCGGTTTGGTTGCAAAATCAAACAGCATGGATGACCTGTTTCACGCCATCACCGAAGTTGCGGCGGGCAACTCGATCGACAACACGCAAACTGCAGCGGCAATTGATGCCGATTTGGATTTCAAAGAAGCCAATTTGAGCGCGCGCGAGCGTGAAGTTTTGTCACTTTATGCATCGGGTCTCGCTCAAAAGCAGGTGGCCAACTTTTTGGGCATCAGCCAGCACACCGTCAAAGAACACATCGTTCGAGTGCGTCGAAAATATGAGAGCGCCGGCCGCCCGATTGAAAACAAAACCGACTGGGTTCGCCGTGCACTTGAAGACGGAATCATTGATGGCGGTAACCTTTGAGCACCAATCAGACAAATTTGGGGTTCGATGCCCTCATCGGTGACGACGCCGAGCTAACGCAATCATTCATCAGCAAGCGCATTGATGCTCTCTCGGCACGTGTTTTGTCTTTGGCTACTCTCGGCACCGGCATTGAAATGTTTTTGGTTTATCTGGCGCAGGCTAAAACCCTGAACTTGACTGCGAGCACAATTTTTATTGCACTGGTTTTGACAGCTGAGCTAGCGCTCGTGCTTTTGGCTTTGTTTTCGCAGTTCGGCAAAGTCGCCGCCGGCATTTTTGCAGTCGTCGTTTTTTTCACCCTGTGCACTTGGCCGATTCAAACTTTTGACACTCAACAGCTTGATAACCCGCCGACGCCTTGGGTTTATGAAGCACTTGGCGTTGCGGGCATCGCAGCAACCTTGAGTCTGCCGGTTGGCTGGGCGATGGCCTATCTCATCGCCACTCCTGTGATCTGGATCGTGATTCGCGAATCGACATCAGCGAGCCAGTTTCAGCAGTGGGACAGCCTCTTGGGTGCTATCTATGTTTTGCTCTTTAGCTCTTCAGTTTCGGCAATCGTTGTGATGCTCAGAACAAGTGCAAAACGCGCAGACCTAGCAGGTCAGCAAGCGGCTCAAGTGGCAGCCCAAAGTGCGCGCACCGATGCGATAGAGCGTGAACGTTCGCGAGTTGATGCACTTGTTCACGACCAGGTCTTGACCACTTTGATTGTCGCCTCTCAAGCAAAGACCGAAACGGATTCAAAATCAGTAACAACTATGTCTCAAAATGCTATTGATAAGTTGATGACTTTTAGCTCGACGCAGTTGGGTGAAGACAGCCCAATCACTGTCAAGAGCCTTTTTGAATCGCTTAAGACTATTGCCGAAAATGCCCCAACTCCGGTTTTGGTTGACATGGGTGACACTACCGATGTCGAGGTGCCTGCCGAGGTTGCGGCCGCTTTTAGCGAGGCGACCATTCAGGCACTCGCAAACTCAGTTCAGCACGCTGGGCGCGGGGTTACCCGCGAAGTGATTCTGCGCGTCGATGGCCAAGATGTCAAAGTTGTTGTTCAAGACAACGGCAAAGGTTTCAGAGCAAGTCGCGTTTCTAAAGACAGGCTAGGAATCAAACTTTCGATTCGCGACCGAATGGATTCTGTCGGAGGCAAGGCAAAGGTTGACACTCTGCCAAACAAGGGTTGCAAGATTGTTTTGATTTGGAGCCAAGCATGATTCCCTTGCAACGCTGGGTGGTCTCGTTGACCGCCCTCGGTTTCGGTCTCTATCACCCTTTGCTCGGCTCGATTTTGCTCATTCAGAACACCTACCACGACCCAAAGTTGGTGGGCATTGCGCTTGGACTCTATGTTTTGGCCCTGATTCCCTCGGTGACAATGTATTCGGGTCTGCGTATGCCGCTCAGCCAGGCACTGGCGAACATCCTCGCAGCTATTTCTGTGCCGCTTCTTATGCAGGCGCAACTCGGCTTAGACCAGCGAGGATACGCCACCTGGTACGTCGCCGGTTTGGCTACCCTGTTGACGGTGACGGCAATTCGTCAGCACATTGTGCTCGCCTGGGGCGGCCTATTGGTTATATGGGTCGAGGTCATTCTTTGGCACGGCCCAGCCTTCATAGTTGACTCGGGTTTGATTGGTGCATTTTTGCTCGTGGCTGCCGGCACCGGCTTGGCAGTAGGTTTGGCAAACACTGGCAAAGCTGCCGAAGATTATGCCCAAGAAGCTGCTAGCACCGCCTCCAAGTCAGCAGCCAAGACCGCTGCTCGCGCAGTCAGGCAAACCCGAGCGCAAGAAGCTCTAAGGGGCACCTTGCCGATGTTGCGCAAGATTGTGGTTCAAAACGGCGAACTTAGCGTGATTGAAAAAGAAGAGGCCCGGTTGCTAGAAGCTGAGCTGCGTGACGAAATCGTTGGGCGAGATCTGATTGACGCTTTGATTCGAGATGCAGCACGTGAGGCACGCCGGCGCGGTGTGCACGTCTCGATTTTCGATGACGGTTCTCTCGAGGCAATCGACCCCGCCATTATTGAAAAAATCCGCTTCAAAATTGCCGAAGTAATCAACGCCACAACTTCAGGCAAGGTGACCGTTCGAGCGCCAAAGGGCGAAAGGTGGTTGGTCACGATTGTTGTTTCGCAACCAGGTTCAGATGCTGCCGACCTCTTCTTGAAACTGCCAGAAGACCTTTAGTTAGCTAAAGCCATTCGAAGGGTGTCGAGCGGCAGGCTACCGAGGTTCAACGCTTTGCGGTGGAACTCTTTTATGTTGAAGTTTTCGCCATCGCGAGCTGCAGCTGCGTCACGAAGTTGTTCCCAGATTCGCTGGCCAATCTTGTAACTCGGTGCCTGGCCAGGCCAGCCAAAGTAGCGGTTCACTTCAAAGTCGACAAACTCAGGCGCCATGTGCACGTTTTTGCCCATAAATTCGCGAGCATAGGCGTGATCCCAAGTGCCAGTGCCATCAAGGCGAGGTTTGCCAAGGTGAACACCGATGTCTAGAACGACGCGAGCGGCACGCATGCGCTGGCCATCAAGCATGCCAAGTTGATCGCCTAAGTCTTCTAAAAAACCGAGGTCTTGCATCAAACGCTCGGCATACAAGGCCCAGCCCTCGGCGTGCCCTGAGCTAAAGCAGAGGTTACGGCGCCAAGAGTTTAGCTCACCCTTGTTATAAACAGCCTGAGCTACCTGCAGGTGATGCCCAGGAACACCTTCGTGATAAACCGTCGTGGTTTCGCGCCAGGTTGAAAAAGTTGTTACGCCTGGCGGCACTGACCACCACATGCGACCTGGTCGAGAGAAGTCGTCGGTTGGGCCAGTGTAATAGATGCCACCACTCTGGGTCGGGGCAATCATGCACTCGAGGTTTCGAAGTTCTGGAGCAATGTCGAAGTGTGTTTTGCCAAGCTCTTCAATTGCGCGGTCAGATAAATCTTGCATCCAGGCTTGCAAAGCTGCTGACCCATTCAGCTTGCGCTTCTCGTCGTTGTCGAGTTTGGCAATCGCCTCTTCAACGCTTGCACCACGCTTGATCTTTTGGGCAACGGCTTCTTGTTCTTCGGTAACTCGAGCGAGCTCTTCGATGCCCCACTCATAGGTTTCGTCAAGATCGACAGTCGCGCCTAAGAACTCGCGGCTGGTCAATTGGTAGTGTTCACGCCCAACGGCATCTCGCTTTTTAGAGGCGTCGAGTAGCTCACCGGTAAGAAAGTTGCCAAAAAGCAAATAGCTTTGAGTGGCTGATTCTGCTGCCCGCTTCAAATCTTTGCGCAGCGACTTCGGCAATTCTTCGCCACCTGCGGTTGCTGATTTGGCAAAGTCAATAAAAAAGCCGTTTGACGAAGTGAGTTGCTTTACTTGCTTTGCAACTTCTTTGATTTGGCGACGAGCTGGAGTGTTTTTGTGGTGAATTCCGGCTCGCAACGTTTCAACATAGCCCGAAAGCGCGCCACCTACCGAATTCATGCGGCCAACAAGATTGCGCCAGTCTTCTTCGGTCTCGGTGGGCGAGAGGTCAAAAATGTCTCGGATTCCCTGGGCCGGCGACGCAATCACATTGAGGTCGCGTTCGTTTAGGCGTGCGTCAAACATTTCAGACTCAAGTTCGAGTTGAGTCAACAT
>CANFKN010000006.1 GCA_947447385.1 Microbacteriaceae bacterium | reverse complement strand
GGTTGACCCGTGGGCCAGTGTTGGTGCAAGTTGGTGCTAAAGGCAATTCGGTGTCGGCATATTGTTCGAGTTGTTCGTCACGCGCACTTTGCAAAGAATGCAATGGTCCACTTTGGCTCGATTCAAAGGATCAACCGAAGTGCCGCTGGTGCAATGCCTTCAACCTCGGTTTTAAGTGTCGTGACTGTGGTGGTCAAGAGTTGCGCCTGGGTCAAGCTGGCTCAACTCGCACTGCAAGCGAGCTCGCTAGAACGTTTGCGCCGGTTCGAGTTATCGAGAGCACAGGTGAAGTTCGCATTGAAAAAGTTGCTGCCAAGCCTGCATTGATTATTGCTACTGCAGGGGCAGAGCCATTGGCAGAAAACGGCTACGCTGCAGTGGTTTTGCTTGATTGCCAAAACCTTTTGGCGCGAGACACCCTGAAGGCAACCGAAGACGCGATAAGGCTATGGAGCAATGCGTTTGCCCTTATGGCAAATGATGGCAGGGGAGCAGCAGTTGGCTTGGCAGGTGACCTGGGTCAAAAACTGGCATTTTGGCAACAAAGCGAGCTTGCGGCTGAAGAGCTGGAATCTAGACGCGAACTGGCCTTCGCCCCAGCTGTTCGATTGGCTTCGGTTACTGCGCTGCGCGAGACCCTCGAGGTAATTGCGGGCGCTATCTCACAGATTAATTCGGTTCGCGTGCTCGGGCCATTGCCCAGCAAAGAGCCAGAACTCATGCGAATCTTGATTCGATATGAATATGCCGCAGGCGCAGAGCTTGCAACAGCTCTTCGAGCACAGGTTTTGTTGCACGGTTCGGCTGGCGCAAGAGTTAACCCCAAAAGCGGTCGAGCCTCACGTGCAATTCGAATCAAGATGGACGAACCCGAAGTAATCTAGAGGTTAGACCCAAAGGACACCCTTGAAAATTATCTTCGCCGGCACACCAGCTAATGCTGCAGCCACTCTGCAGGCACTATTGCAAGGCGAATCGGGCTTGAATGAAGTCGTAGCAGTGCTAACTCGCCCAGATGCACCAATCGGTCGCAAGAAAATATTGACACCCTCACCGGTCGCAGAAGTTGCCGAGGCTGCGGGAATCCCCGTTATTAAAACCAAGCGGGTAGATTCTGACACTGTTCAGGCGATTAAGGATTTTGAAGCAGATTTGGGTGTGATCGTGGCCTATGGTGCCCTACTAGGCGCTGACGCGCTCTCATCAACTGCATGGGGTTGGATCAACATTCACTACAGCTTGCTGCCGCTTTGGCGCGGCGCGGCTCCGGTTCAGAACTGCTTGCTCAACGGCGAAAAGACCACGGGCGTGACAGTTTTTCAACTTGATGAAGGCATGGATACCGGCCCGGTTTGGCTATCAGTGCCGGCAGAAGTGCAGCCAGATGAAAACGCAGGGGACTTGCTGCGCCGACTGACTGCGCTTGGAATCAGCGCGCTTATGCAGGTTTTGCCTGAAATTGCGTCTGGGTTGCGCAGGCCGCAAGCACAGGTAATCGGTGATGAACCCTTAGCTTCAAAACCAACCCGCGAGGCAGCCAAAATCAATTTCGAAAACTCAGCAGTGCAAATTGAAAACCAAATTCGGGCATTCAACCCTGAACCGATGGCCCATGCCCTGCTTAGCCAAACAGGAGAGTCCTTTCGAATTCTCGCCGCTAGGGCACTTGGTGCAACCGATTGGTCATCACTGGGTGATGGAATAGACCACAAAATCGGCTTAGTGTCGATTCAGAAAAACAGAATCTTGGTTCACTGCGGGCAAGGAACCCTGCTCGAGCTCAAAGAAGTTCAACCCGCTGGCAAAAAGCCAATGGCCGCATCAGACTGGGCTCGTGGCCTGCAAAGCGAAGTGATTTTTCAATAATGAATGACTATGACCGTCGAAACGATCGCCGCCGCACTGACCGAAGAAGTGACCAGCCAACCAACAACACGGCACGACGCATTCGACACCGAGAGATCAGTGCGCGAAGCATCGCTTATGAACTTCTAAACGGTGTTGACCGCGACGATGCATACGCAAATTTGCTTTTGCCCAAGCTTCTCGATGAAAGCAACCTTTCGAGCCGTGATAGCGCCTTTGCCCAGGAGCTGGCTTTTGGCACGCTTCGCATGCGCGGGTTCTATGACGCCATTATTGAAAATTGTGCTAACCGCAGCGTGGGTGAAATCGACTTTGGTGCGCTGAATCTATTGCGACTTGGTAGCCACCAGCTGCTTGGAATGCGCGTGCCGGCTCACGCCGCACTCAGCGAAACCGTGAATCAGGCACGAGCAGAGCTAAGCCTGGGTTCGGTCGGCTTCGTAAACGGTGTTTTGCGCCGAGTTAGCGAAAAGTCTCGCGAAGAGTGGCTCGAAATTGTCGCCAAGAATCAGAAAGACGAAGCAGAAGCGATGGCCCGTGAGTTTTCTCACCCGGCTTGGATCGTTCGCGCACTCGCCAAAGCTCTGGAAAGCGACGGACACGGCGAACAAATCACCGAGCTACTCGAAGCTGACAACGCCGCGCCTCTTGTGAGCCTGGTCGCTCTGCCTGGCCTGGCAACTGTTGACGACTTGCTCGACGAAGGTTGCGTGATGGGCGCGACTAGCCCAATTGGTGTTGAGCTGCCCGGTGGCGAACCAAGCGACTTGTATCTGATTCGTTCGGGGCAGGCACGCGTTCAAGACCAAGGTTCGCAATTGGCTGCGCTTGCCCTCATTGCTGCCGCCGATGTAACACCAAACGAAGAGTGGCTTGACCTTTGCGCCGGCCCTGGCGGCAAGGCAGCGCTGCTTGCGGCAGCTGCCGTTGAAGTCGGTGCTGATTTGGTTTGCAACGAAATCTCTGATCACAGAGCGGTTCTAGTAGAAAAAGCTCTCTACAAAGTCAACCCCAAAGTTTATGTTCGCGTAGGCGACGGTCGAGACCTTGGCGAAGAAGCACCAGAGGGTTTCGACCGCATTTTGCTTGATGCGCCGTGCAGCGGTCTTGGAGCTCTTCGCCGACGCCCAGAGGCTCGCTGGCGCAAAACAGCAAAAGACGTTTCAGATCTAACCAAGCTGCAAGAAGAACTTTTTGACAGTGCCTGGGCCGGACTAAAGCCAGGAGGAATTCTTGCCTATGTAACCTGCTCACCACACCTTGCTGAAACAACGGCGATTATCGAGCGCGCCCAACACAAGATTGGTTCTGCTCTTACCGTTCTCGACGCCGTGCCGATTCTGCACCAGCTAAACCCTGCTCTCAAACTCAACCCCGAGCGCAAAACCGTTCAACTTTGGCCGCAAATTCACGGCACCGACGCAATGTTTATCGCATTGCTCAAAAAATCAGAGCCGGCTGTTGAGGCATCGGCTGAGCCAGTTTCTGAATCTGATGCCAAACCGAAACGCAAACCCCGAACCAAGAGTTCGCAAACTAAGGTTTAACCATGTCTGCACGCATTAATCCGAGCATTCTTTCAGCTGACTTCGTGAACTTCGAACGCGACTTCAACACCATCGCCGGTGCTGACTTGATTCACGTCGATGTCATGGATAACCATTTTGTGCCCAATCTCACCTTTGGCCTGCCCATGGTCGCGCGCATGCAACAGGTCACGCCATTGCCACTCGATGTGCACCTCATGATTGAAAACTCTGAGCGGTGGGCGGTCGGGTATGCCGAAGCTGGTGCTTTCTCAGTAACTTTTCACGCTGAAACTACCGAGAACCCCGTGAAAGTAGCGCGTTCGCTGCGTGCTGCGGGCGCGAGAGCAGGAATCGCAATCAAACCAGGCACCGATGTTGAACCATATTTGGAGTTGCTAGCAGAATTCGACCAGCTACTCGTTATGACTGTTGAACCAGGTTTCGGAGGCCAGTCCCTGATCGAGGCAACGCTTGAAAAGGTAACAAAAACGCGCCGGCGCATCGATCAAGAGGCGCTAGACGTTTGGCTTCAAGTTGACGGTGGCATCGACGAATCTAACATCGAGCGGGTCGCTGGCTTAGGAGCAGACACTTTCGTAGCCGGCAGTGCAGTTTTCAAAGCTGAGAACCGCGATGAACAGATTAAGCATTTGCGCAACCTTGCAAACACCGGCATCGCCCACCGCCACTAAACAGAGCGTTTTCGCGCCCTAAGCCGCCTGCCCCTCGGGTAACCTATAAGCATGAAATCTTTTGAACAACTTTTTGCCGAAATTGGTGAAAAAGCCGCAACCCGACCAGAGGGTTCGAGCACCGTCAATGCTCTCGACGCTGGCGTGCATTTCATTGGCAAAAAGATTGTTGAAGAGGCCGCAGAAGTGTGGATGGCTGCCGAATATGAAGGTAATGAGCGCACCGCTGAAGAAATCGCCCAGCTGATTTATTGGTTGCAGGTTGTGATGGCTGCAAAAGGCATCAGCCTCGCCGAGGTTGAGAAGCACCTCTAAGCCTTAGGCGTCGGAGGTGCTGTAGCCGAAGGCATCCTCGAAAATTTCATAGTTTTTAGTTAAAAAGAAAGATTGCAATCGTGTTGAAAATAGCTGTGCCAAACAAGGGCATTTTGTCTGAGGCCGCCATTGCCATGCTCAAAGATGCTGGCTATGTGACACGTCGCGACCCAAAAGACCTTCACGTGGTTGACACTGAGCACAACATTGAGTTTTTCTATCTGCGCCCGCGCGACATCGCTACTTATGTCGGCTCGGGCAGCCTAGACGCGGGCTTCACCGGTCTTGATCTGCTACTCGATAGCCGTTCGCAGGCGCTTTCGGTGGCAGACCTAAAGTTTGGCGCTTCGACTTTTCGCTTCGCTGGCCCTGTCGGCAAATTCAAGAGCATCAGCGATCTCGAAGGTCTGCGCGTTGCCACGGCATACCCTGACCTAGTCGAAGATTATCTTGCCAAGGCTGGTGTGAACGTGACTTTGGTTCCGCTCGACGGCGCGGTTGAAGTGGCCGTTCGCCTCGGTGTAGCAGATGCTGTCGCTGATGTGGTTTCAACTGGAACCACCCTGCGTCAAGCTGGTCTCGAGATTTTTGGTGAGGTCATGCTTGAAAGCTCAGCTCACCTCATCGCAGCCCCTGGCAAAGTCGAACTGACCACTCAACTGCTTCGTCGTTTGAACGGTGTTTTGGTTGCACGCGAATATGTGATCTTCGACTATGACTGCCCGAGTGCTTTGGTTGAGCAGGCATCGATGATTACTCCGGGCATCGAGTCTCCGACGGTCAGCCCGCTGCGTGACCCTGAATGGGTTGCTGTGCGAGCTCTCGTGAAATCTGGCGACACCAACTCCAAGATGGACGCCCTCTATGAGCTTGGTGCTCGAGCCATTTTGGTGAGCGCCATTCACGCTGCGAGAATCTAGCAGCAAAATGTCACTTTCGGTTCGCGTGATTCCTTGCCTCGACGTGGCTGACGCGCGCGTTGTTAAGGGTGTCAACTTCTTGAACCTGCGCGATGCCGGCGACCCGATCGAGCTTGCAGCAAAATATTACGAGGATGGCGCCGACGAACTCACCTTTCTCGACGTTCACGCGACCGTTGATAATCGTTCAACAATGTATGACCTGGTTACCAAATGCGCCGAGCAGGTGTTCATTCCTTTGACCGTGGGCGGTGGCATTCGCGAGGTTGAAGACGTTGCTCGTTTGCTCGGAGCTGGTGCCGACAAAATCTCGGTTGGAAGCGCCGGAATTTCTAACCCTGAGCTGCTGACCGCAATTGCTGAACGTTTTGGCAACCAAGTGCTGGTCATTTCGCTTGACCTCAAGCGTTCGCCAAAAACTAAATCTGGCTTTGTGGTCACGACGCACGGTGGTCGTAATGAGACCGATCTTGATGCTCTCGAATGGGTGGCAAAAACCATAGACCTTGGCGCGGGGGAGTTGCTGGTCAATTCGATTGATGCCGACGGCACACGTGCTGGCTTTGATGGCGAGATGCTGAGGGCGATTCGCGCTATCAGCGATGTTCCGGTTATTGCATCTGGGGGCGCAGGCAAGGCCAGCGATTTTGCTCAGGCTGCAGCTGCCGGTGCCGACGCTATTCTGGCCGCGTCGATTTTTCACGAGGGTTCGGTGAGCATTCAAGATGCTAAAAATGCTCTCAAATCAGAGGGGTACTCAGTTCGATGAATCAGCCAAAGCAGATTTCTAAGGCCGAAATTGCCGCTCTGAACTTCAATGACGCGGGTTTGATTGCTGCCATCATTCAGAGCGCAGACTCGAAGCGGGTATTAATGATGGCTTGGATGAACGCAGAGTCGCTCGCGCTAACCCTTGAACGCGGTGAAACAGTTTTTTGGTCGCGTTCTAGGCAAGAGCTCTGGCACAAGGGTGCAACTTCTGGCAACACCCAGATTGTGCACAGCATCGAAGTTGATTGCGACGCAGATGCTTTGCTGATTCAAGTGTCTGAAGCAGGCCCTGCCTGCCATAACGGCACTGACTCTTGTTTTGACACCCAAACCATTTATTCAAATCTTGAACCAAAGGCAGACTAATGAGCCTGAACCTAACCCTCGAACAAGCGAGAACATTGGCTAAGAACCACCGCGTTGTTCCAGTTATTGAGACGCTTTTCTCTGGCACCGAGACTCCGCTGTCGATTTTTGAGAAGCTCGCCGGCGACAAGCCAGGCAGCTTCTTGCTCGAGTCAGCAGAGCAGGGCGTTTGGGCTCGCTACAGTTTCATCGGTGTTAAGAACCGCGGAATGCTGATGCAATCGAGCACAGCGACGGGCGCAGGTGAAGTTCGCTGGGTTTCACCAACCGGCGCAAGCCCACTGCCAGATGCTAGCTGTGGCCCTCTGGCGACCACTGCCATCGCGGCAGTCGATCAGATTCAGAAGTGCTGGAACACTCCGACCATCGAAGGTGTGCCACCACTAACCTCTGGTTTGGTTGGCGTTATGGGCTGGAACTTGATTCGTGAAATCGAGAACCTTCCCAACCGACCGGCTGCCGATTTTGATAGTCCAATCTTGGCCTTGGCGATGTTTGAAGATTTGGTTATTGTCGATCACTTGACCAGTAGCCTGCTGTTGGTCGCGAACATTTTCGTAACCGAGGGAGTTGACTTTGATGCAGCATATGCCGAGTCGATTGTGCGCATTGCGGCCCTTCGTGCTGGCATTGCCAAACCAACCCAGGCGCACTTAGCAGACCTGAACCTCACAACCGAAATTTCACCAAAACACCGAGTGAGCCAAGACGAGTTTCTCGAATGGGTCGAAAAAGCAAAGCATTACGTTCGAATCGGTGACGTGTTTCAGGTCGTTATCTCTCAGCGTTTTGACGCCGAGTGCTTGGCAACCCCACTAGAGGTTTATCGCGTTTTGCGCGCCTTGAACCCAAGCCCTTATATGTACCTCTTGAACTTCGAAGACGAAACTGGCCCGTATGCGGTCGTTGGCTCGTCACCTGAGGCATTGGTCAAGGTTCAAGGCAAGCGCGCCATCACACACCCAATCGCCGGTTCGCGCCCGAGAGGTTCTGATGTTGACGCCGATATCGCTCACGCAGAGTCGTTGCTTGCTGATGCAAAAGAAAAATCTGAGCACCTCATGCTCGTTGACCTCGCGCGCAACGACCTTCTCAAGGTCTGTGAGCCGAGCTCAGTTAACGTGACCGAGTTTATGAAGATCGAACGTTACAGTCACATCATGCACCTGGTTTCTACCGTTGAAGGCACAGTGCGCGATGACCAGAGCGCCGTGGATGTTTTTCGTGCGACCTTCCCCGCTGGCACTTTGAGTGGAGCTCCGAAACCTCGCGCACTAGAGATCATCGATGAGCTTGAAGTTGCTGACCGCGGTGTCTATGGCGGTGTTGTTGGTTACTTCGACTTCGCAGGCAACGCCGACCTCGCGATTGCCATTCGCAGCGCTTTCATTCGTGACGGTCGCGCCTATGTTCAGGCTGGTGCCGGGCTCGTTCTTGATTCGGTACCTGAGAGCGAATATCTCGAAACGGTTGCCAAGGCTGGTGCCCCGATGCGTGCCGTGTTCGCTGCTAACAGCATTGCTGCGGCGGCAAGACCCGTCGATGTCGCTGCCGTCAACGACTCAAAGGGCCATTAGTTTGCGCGGTCGAATTCTCGCAATCTGGCTGGCGCTAAATGCAACTGCTTTCATTTTTGCCGGTCAAACTTGGTGGCAGCTTGACGTCAACACCGGCGATCAAGCAACTGGCGTGACCGGCACGGGTTTTGACGCCGACAAATCCATCTCGGCAATTCTGCTCTTTGGCTTGGCTGCGCTGCTCTTCGTGGCTTTTTCACGAGGATGGTTGGCTGTCGTCATTTCATTCGCAGCCACTGCGTCAACTTTGCTCTTAGCTATTCTGACGGCAAGCAACTTGCTCAATGAAAACATCGGTGGCATTTCTGCCCTGGTTGAAAAGCACACCGGCTTTGCGGTTGGTTCCTTTCTCAAACTGAATGAGCCAGCATTTGTCACGGGTCAAATTCAGATTTGGGCATGGCTGACACTGACAACGTTGATTGGCCTCGCTTCAATTCAGACCGTTTTCGCTTTTGCAGCAATCAAATCGGCTCGACAAGCAAAACCCCGCAGCGACCGAACAAAAACAAAACAGGCCGGCGCTGAACTAGATGACTCGATTTCACTTTGGGATGCCCAAAAGCCCTAATCACGGCAGCTCAGCGACCCGTGCCTTGGTGCGTCTGCCAGCCGAGTCTAGGCGGGCCGACTCAGCACAACTTGATAAGATTTTGAAAGAGGAAAGGTAATCATGATTGACCACAGCATCGAACCAAGCCACGGAGACTCAGTAGCGTCTTGGACTACCGTCATCATCATTATGGTCGCTGTTACAGCGGGCACATTGTTCTATTGGTTTGACATGCCAGTTTTGGTTTGGGCTTCTGCCGCTCTTGTAGTCGTTGCAGTAATTCTTGGATGGGTTCTAAAGCGTGCCGGCTATGGAGTTGGCGGCTCAAAGTCAAAGGGCGCCGGTCACTAATTGCTTGAGGAACTCTATGCGGGTTCCGTCGCTGATGCAGCTCGTCGCGCCGAATCAATTTCGGTTAGCCAAGTTGAACGCGCTGCTCTTGCAGCTAAGCCCGCACTAAACGCACTGGCATTTTTAGCGCCTGCCGATCACATGAAAGTGCTTGCCGAAGTTAAGCGCGCGAGCCCGTCAAAGGGTGAAATGGCAGAAATCGCCGACCCTGCTGCTTTAGCGACTACCTACGCAACCAACGGTGCCAGCGCAATCAGTGTTCTCACTGAAGAACGACGTTTTAAGGGAAGCCTTGAAGACTTAGTTGCAGTGCGCGCCGCGGTAGATGTGCCACTGCTTCGCAAAGATTTCATCGCTAACGAATATCAGATTCTTGAAGCGCGCGCTGCAGGTGCTGACATTGTGCTCTTGATTGTCGCCGGCTTGGCGCAAAAAGATATTGTTCGACTTAAAGACTTCGCCGGGCAGCTTGGAATGACGGCTTTTATCGAAACCCACAGTGCTGATGAAGTGAGCCGCGCTCTTGACCTTGGCGTTTCGCTTTTAGGCGTAAACGCTCGTGACCTTTCAACCTTCGAAACCGACCGCAACCTGTTTGCAAAACTTTCACCGATGATTCCCGACGGCATCATCAAGGTGGCTGAGTCAGCAGTTAGAACTGTTGAAGATGTCATCAACTATCGTCAGGGTGGCGCCGACGTCGTTTTGGTAGGTGAGGCTCTCGTCACAAACGATGCAGCAACACTTTTGCAAGCATTTACAAACGTTCGATAAAACGCATAGAAGCGATTGCGAACCCCAGCAAGAAAGTAAGCTTAAACGCATGTCTGAACAAGAGCTTCGCAGTCACGTTGGTCCATATTTTGGCGAATTCGGTGGCCGTTTCGTGCCTGAGTCACTGATTGCCGCTCTAGACCAACTTGAAGCGACCTATAACTTCGCAAAGACCGACCCAGAGTTTGCCTTGCAACTTGCTGAGTTGCACCGAACCTATACTGGCCGCCCGTCAATCATCACCGAGGTTCCAAAGTTCGCCAGCCACGCTGGTGACGTGCGCATTTTTCTAAAGCGTGAAGACTTGAATCACACTGGTTCACACAAAATCAACAATGTGATTGGCCAGGCGTTGCTAACCAAACGCATGGGCAAAACCCGTGTTATCGCAGAGACCGGTGCTGGTCAGCACGGTGTTGCTACTGCAACTGCAGCAGCACTTTTTGGCCTTGAGTGCGTGGTTTACATGGGCAAGGTTGACACTGAGCGCCAAGCCCTAAACGTTGCACGCATGCGCCTATTGGGCGCCGAGGTGATTCCGGTCACCACCGGAACAGCAACACTTAAGGATGCCATCAACGAGGCACTTCGCGACTGGGTTGCAAACGTTGACGACACCCATTATTTGCTCGGCACCGTAGCCGGCCCACACCCGTTCCCAACCATGGTTCGCGACTTTCACAGCGTCATTGGCAATGAGGCCCGTCAGCAAATGCTCGACGAGTTTGGCTTCTTGCCAGACGTGGTTGCGGCCTGCATCGGCGGCGGTTCAAACGCCATCGGCATTTTTCACGCGTTTCTAGATGACCCGTCAGTGCGACTGCTTGGTTTCGAGGCCGCTGGCGATGGCATAGATACACCTCGCCACGCTGCAACGCTCAGCCTTGGCCGCCCAGGAGTTTTGCACGGCGCCCGAAGCTACATGCTTCAAGATGAAGATGGCCAGACCCAAGACAGCCACTCGATTTCGGCCGGCCTTGACTATCCGGGCGTTGGCCCCGAGCACTCATGGCTCAAAGACCTCGGTCGCGCTGAATACAGGGGCATCAGTGACGATGAGGCTATGCAGGCGCTTCGCCTGCTGTCTCGCACCGAGGGCATTATTCCTGCTATCGAGACTGCGCACGCTCTTGCCGGTGCTCTAAAACTCGGTAAAGAACTGCCTGCTGGCTCTTCGATTCTGATCAACCTAAGTGGCCGCGGCGACAAAGACATGGAAACCGCAGCTCGCTATTTCGACCTACTCGACGCGAAAGGCTAGCCGAATGTCAGAAAACACTAGCCCTACCGCTAATCGCCTAAAAGCAAACCGCGACGCTGGTCGCGGATCTCTCGTCGGATACTTTCCAGCCGGATACCCAACCATCCAAGGCGCCATTGACGCAGCGGTCACTATGTGCGAAAACGGTGTCGATGTGCTTGAGGTAGGCGTGCCCTATAGCGACCCGGTAATGGATGGACCAGTAATTCAAGAGGCGACTCAGACTGCTCTTGAGGCCGGTTTTCGCCTCAAAGACGTTTTTACCACCGTTCGCGAAATCACCAAGGTAGTTGACACTCCAGTTTTGGTTATGACCTACTGGAACCCAGTTTTGCAATATGGCGTTGAGCGATTTGCCGCCGACTTAGCTGCAGCTGGGGGAGCCGGCCTGATCACCCCTGACTTGATTCCTGACGAAGCAAAAGAGTGGCTTGAAGCTTCTGAAAAATACAACCTTGACCGAGTCTTTCTTGCCACACCGACTTCGAGTGACGAGCGTCTAAAGCGAGCCAGCGAGTTGAGCCGCGGTTTTGTTTATTCAGTCTCGACAATGGGCATCACCGGCGCACGCGAAGAAGTTGACAAACTTGCGCGAGGTGTTGTCGCAGGAGTGCGCAGAGTTGCGCCAGAACAAAACACTTGCGTTGGCATCGGCATTTCAACAGCAGATCAGGTTGATGAGGTCAACGACTATTCAGACGGCGCAATCGTAGGCTCTGCTTTCGTAAAAGCCTTTCAACACGGCGGCCTCGAAGAACTTAAAGCAAAAGTGCAAGAGCTAAGCGCAAAAATTAACCACAGCTAAACAGGTCTTTTTTGACCTTTTTGGCAAGTAGCATATTTAGAAACAGCAGGAGACCCACGTGAACAGAATCCACACCGCTTTTCCGGAATCACCAGGAAGCGCATTTCAAATTGGAACCTACCAAATTCACTACTATGCGCTGTTGATTCTTGCGGGCATTGTGTTTGCAGTTTGGGTCTCTGGCTCACGATTGAAGAGCCGCGGCGCTGAGGGCGCGTTGGCTCTAGACGTAGCACTGTTTGCCGTTCCTTTTGGTATCGTCGGCGGTCGAATCTTTCACGTTGTAACTCACTGGAACGATTACTTCAGTGCCGGCAAAGACCCAATGACAGCACTGTTTGTCTGGGAGGGTGGCCTAGCGATTTATGGTGCTCTGATTTTTGGCGCAATTGGTGCAATGGTTGGCGCTCGCATCTCAGGTTTGCGTTTTCTTTCATACGTCGATGCATTAGCTCCAGGTTTGCTACTGGCGCAGGCAATCGGCCGCTGGGGTAACTATTTCAACTCTGAACTATTTGGTGCACCGACAACAGCACCTTGGGGCGTCGTGATTCCTGCCAGCAGCCCTGCCTACCCAATCGACCTTCCAACCGGAACACCAGAGGCACCAACCCTTTTTGAGCCAACTTTCTTGTATGAATCACTATGGTGCCTCATCGGTGTTTTGCTTTTGCTTTGGGTTGACAAGGTCATGCAGCCTCGCTGGGGCAAGCTTTTCGGCCTCTATTTGATCTATTACTCAACCGGCCGCTACTTCATTGAAGGTATGCGAATCGACCCAAGCGACATCTATTTTGGGCTTCGCACCAATCAGTGGATGTCATTGCTCAGCATCATTGGCGGCATTGTTCTGATCTATGTGCAGAACCGTCGTAACCCGGGCATCGAGATTTCGCCCTATTTGCCTGGCTACACCGCGCCTGAACCAAAGGTTGCTCGCACTTCTCAAGACGATTTTGAGCTGACAGCAGACGAATCAGAAGATGCGGTTGCTAACGCAACTAACGAAGCTGATGCAATAGAATTAACCAATCTTAAGAAGTAATCTTCTTTTTCAGCTTTACGCAGTTTTGTAAACCGCCGATGCCTAGCATCGCAACACATTACGGGCCAACGTTGTCCCTCCTATTTTTCACGATTGGAGCTCAGCTTGCCCGAAATGTCGCCGTTTGAGCGTTTTAGCACCAGCCCTAAGAAGACTGGTCTATACGACCCTGCTAATGACAAAGACGCCTGTGGCCTTGCCATGGTTGCGACTTTGCGCGGCACGGCAGGTCACGACATTATCGACACTGCGCTCAAGGCTCTAACCAATCTCGAACACCGCGGCGCCGTGGGTTCAGACTTTGGCACCGGTGACGGCGCTGGCATTCTCACCCAGATTCCTGACGCCTTCTTGCGCGCAGTTGCGGGCTTTGATTTGCCTGCAGCCGGTTTCTATGGAGCTGGCTTGGTCTTTTTGCCTACCGACAAAACAGAACAGGTTTCAGCAGAGGCCGGTTTCGCTAACTTGGCAGCCGAAGAGGGTCTAACAGTTCTCGGTTGGCGAGAGGTTGAAACCCGACCTGAAGTTCTTGGCGACCTCGCTCGTGCAGCGATGCCTGCAATCTCACAGGTCTTCGTTGGTTCGGCTGGCAACGCACTTAGCGAAATGCAACTAGAACGAGCTTTGTTCCGCTTGCGCAAGCGTGCCGAGCGCACCTTGGGCATCTATTTGCCATCGCTTTCAAGCCGAACCATTGTCTATAAGGGCATGGTCACCACACTGCAGCTTGAGCCGTTTTACCCAGATCTAAGTGATGAGCGCTTTGCTTCGACTCTTGCGCTGGTTCACTCACGCTTCTCAACCAACACGTTCCCTTCGTGGCCGTTGGCTCATCCTTTCAGAATGATCGCTCACAACGGTGAGATCAACACAGTTAAGGGCAACCGCAACTGGATGCGCTCGCGCGAGGCTCAGTTGAGCAGCGAACTGTTGGGTGACATCACCGAGTTGACACCAATCATCACCCCTGGTGGCTCAGACAGCGCGTCATTCGATGAGGTCGTTGAGTTGCTCTACATGGGTGGTCGAAGCCTCCCTCACGCAATGATGATGATGATTCCTGAGGCCTGGGAGAAACAGTCAGACATCGACGTTGACCGCAAGAACTTCTATGAATATCACTCGATGCTCATGGAGCCATGGGATGGCCCAGCAGCCGTTGTCTTTACTGACGGCTCGCTTGTGGGCGCAACTCTCGACCGCAACGGCCTTCGCCCAGGTCGATACGTCATCACCGATGACGGCATGGTTATTCTTGCTTCAGAAATCGGCGTTGTTGACATCGATCCGAGCAAAGTAGTTCGCAAGGGTCGCCTGCAGCCTGGTCGAATGTTCCTAGCTGACACCGTCAGCGGTCGCCTTATCGACGATGATGAAATCAAAGCAGAAATCTCAGCGCTTGAACCTTGGGGCGAATGGCTTGAAGCCAGCCGCATCAACCTTGCTGATTTGCCTGAACGTGAACACATTGCTCACACTGCATCTTCAGTCAATCGCCGTCAGCGCACTTTTGGTTACACCGAAGAAGAGCTTCGCGTTTTGCTCGCACCTATCGCTCGCACCGGTGCAGAACCACTAGGTGCCATGGGTTCTGACACTCCGATTGCGGCGCTGTCTGACCGACCACGACTTTTGTTTGACTACTTTGTTCAGCAATTCGCGCAGGTTACTAACCCGCCGCTCGACTCGATTCGTGAAGAGGTTGTTACCTCTCTGAGCACTGGCATCGGCCCATCGCGCAACTTGCTAACCGCAACACCTGAGCATGCTCAACAGGTAATCCTAGATTTTCCGGTCATCAACAACGACGACATCGCAAAGATCAAACACATCGACGAAATGCCAGGCGTGGGTCAGGCGTTCATTGTTGAGGGTCTGTATCGCGTTGATGGTGGGGCAGAGGCTCTCGAGGCTCGCCTTCGTGAAATCGGCGTTGAAATTGATGAGGCGATCGCCTCAGGCTCTAACTACCTGATTTTGAGCGACCGCGACAGCAACCGCGAGCTTGCTCCGATTCCTTCGCTCTTGCTGACTTCGGCTGTTCACCACCACCTGATTCGCAGTGGCACTCGCAACAATGTCGGGCTAGTCGTTGAGGCTGGTGACGTGCGCGAAGTTCACCACGTCGCTGCTTTGATTGGCTATGGCGCAGCCGCCATCAACCCATATTTGGCTCTTGAATCTATTGAACAGATGGTCAAAGACGGCACGATTGCCGGTTTGCCTCTAGAAAAAGCCCACTACAACCTGATCAAGGGTCTGGGCAAAGGCGTTCTCAAGATCATGTCGAAGATGGGCATCTCAACTGTTGCTTCATATTCTGGCGCCCAGTGCTTCGAAGCCATCGGTTTGAGCCAAGATTTCGTTGACACTTACTTCAGCGGCACCACAAGCCAACTCGGCGGCATCGGTCTCGAGGTTATTCACGAAGAAATCGCTGAGCGTCACGCCAGCGCCTACCCGCTAGAGCAGGCTACAAACGTTCACGATCGCCTCGAAACCGGTGGCGAATATCAGTGGCGTCGCGACGGCGTGCCTCACCTCTTCAACCCTGAGACTATTTTCAAGCTGCAGCATTCGACTCGAAGCAAGAGCATGGAAATATTCAGGGAGTACACCAGCCTCGTTGACAACCAAGCCGAACGCCTGATGACCCTGCGCGGTCTATTCACTTTGCGTGAAGGTGTTCGACCAACTATCTCAATCGACGAAGTTGAGCCAATCAGCGAGATCGTGAAGCGATTCTCAACCGGTGCAATGTCTTATGGTTCGATTTCGCCAGAGGCTCACGAGACTTTGGCAATCGCCATGAACCGCATCGGCGCGAAGTCGAACACTGGTGAGGGTGGCGAAGATGTTGCCCGCTTGCTCGACCCAACTCGTCGCAGCGCGATCAAGCAGGTCGCTTCTGGTCGTTTTGGTGTAACCAGCATGTATCTAACCCACGCTGATGACATTCAAATCAAGATGGCTCAGGGCGCTAAGCCTGGTGAGGGTGGTCAGTTGCCACCAAACAAGGTTTACCCTTGGATCGCCCGCACTCGCCACGCAACCGCAGGTGTTGGGCTGATTTCGCCACCGCCGCACCACGACATTTATTCAATCGAAGACCTCAAGCAGCTGATTTTCGATGTCAAGCGCGCAAACCGCGCTGCCCGCGTGCACGTCAAGCTTGTGAGCCAGGTTGGCATCGGCACGGTTGCTGCTGGTGTGGCAAAGGCTAAAGCTGACGTTATTTTAGTTTCTGGTTTTGACGGCGGAACAGGCGCAAGCCCGCTCAACTCGCTAAAGCACGCCGGAACCCCTTGGGAGCTCGGTCTGGCCGAAGCTCAACAAACACTTATGCTCAACGGCCTTCGCGACCGTGTAACCGTTCAGGTCGATGGCCAAATGAAGAGCGGCCGTGACGTGATTGTTGCTGCTTTGCTTGGCGCTGAAGAGTTCGGTTTTGCAACCGCACCGCTTGTTGTCGAAGGTTGCGTGCTGATGCGTGTTTGCCATCTCGACACCTGCCCGGTTGGTGTTGCAACTCAGAACCCAACTCTGCGCTCACGCTTCACCGGTCAAGCCGACCACGTTGTGAACTTCTTCGAGTTCTTGGCTCAAGAAGTGCGTGAATACCTCGCGCTTCTCGGCTTCAAGTCAATCGACGAGGCGGTCGGCCACAGCGAACTTCTTGACGTCAACCGTGCGATTGCTCACTGGAAAGCCGATGGTCTAGACCTAACCCCGATTTTGACTGCTCCAGCTTTGCCAGGTGATGCTCCTCGCCGACGCACCACCAGCCAGGACCACGAGCTTGAGAACCACTTCGACCACAAACTAATCGAACTTGCGGCCGCCTCACTAAATGATGCTGCTTCGACCAAAATTGACCTGCCAATCAACAACACCGCGCAAGCAGTTGGCACCATGCTCGGCAATGAACTCACCAAGCTTTATGGCGTTGATGGCTTGCCAGCCGGCACAATCGACATCACCCTGCACGGCTCGGCTGGTCAATCATTTGGCGCGTTCGTTCCAAAGGGCATCAAGCTGAATTTGATCGGTGACTCAAACGACTACGTTGGCAAGGGCTTATCGGGCGGCACCATCGTGGTTCGCCCTAACGAGCACAGTTTGTTTGCCGCTGAACAGAACATCATCGCGGGTAACGTAATCGGTTATGGTGCGACTAGCGGAACCATCTTGTTGAACGGCATCGTGGGCGAGCGTTTCTTGGTTCGCAACTCAGGTGTGACCGCAGTTGTTGAAGGCGTTGGAGACCACGCTCTTGAGTACATGACCGGTGGTGTTGCAGTAATCCTTGGCGCGACTGGCCGAAACCTCGGTGCAGGTATGTCAGGCGGTGTGGCTTATGTTTACAAGCTTCGCGCTGACCGCGTCAACCACGAAGCCCTTGCTGGTCAAGAACTGCATCTCACTCCGCTAGAAGCAGCAGACGCCGCAAAGCTTCGCGAACTTCTAGAACAGCACGCGGCTGAAACCGGTTCGCAGCTGGCGCAGCGTATTCTCGATAATTTCGAAAACGAGCTTGAGCACTTTGTGCGAGTTCTGCCACGCGACTATGCCGCAGTCGTTGCGATTCGCGAAAAGGCAATTGCCGAAGGTGTTGACCCAGATGGCGAAGTAGTTTGGCAGCAGATTTTGGAGGTAACCCGTGGCTGATCCAAGAGGTTTTCTAAAGATCACTGAGCGCCAGACCGCTCACCGACGCCCGGTTGATGTGCGAATTCGTGACTACAAAGAGGTCTATGAGCCACGCGATGCAGCCACGGTCAAGAACCAGGCCGGTCGCTGCATGGACTGCGGAATTCCGTTTTGCCACCAGGGTTGCCCGCTAGGCAACTTGATTCCTGAGTGGAACGACCAAGTTTGGCGCGGCGATTTGCCAGCGGCTATCGAGCGCCTGCACAAGACCAACAATTTTCCGGAGTTCACCGGCCGCGTCTGCCCAGCACCTTGCGAAAGCTCATGCGTGCTCGGAATCAACCAGCCAGCAGTGACAATCAAAGAAGTCGAAGTCAGCATTATCGACGAAGCCTTTGGTCGCGGTTTGGTTCAACCCCACGCTCCTGAGCGCCTGACCGGCAAGACAGTTGCTGTTGTAGGTTCAGGCCCTGCTGGCTTGGCCGCAGCTCAACAGCTAACTCGCGCTGGCCACACCGTTGCCGTTTATGAACGCGACGAGAAAATCGGTGGCTTGCTACGCTATGGCATTCCAGACTTCAAGCTCGAAAAGCAACACATCGACCGCCGTCTGGCGCAGATGACAGCTGAGGGCACGCGTTTTCGCCCAGGCATCAACATTGGCGTTGACATTAGCTGGGATGACCTCCGGGCTCGCTACGACGCCGTGCTAATTGCAACCGGTGCAACCAAAGCCCGTGACCTCGATGTAGTTGGCCGCGAACTTGATGGCGTTCACTTTGCGATGGATTTCTTGAACCAAGCCAACCGTTGGGTTGATGGGGTAGAGGTAGCAAACCAAATCACTGCCGAGGGCAAGCACGTGATCATTCTTGGAGGCGGTGACACCGGCGCTGACTGTCTTGGCACCTCAACTCGTCAGGGCGCGTTATCGGTCACTACTTTGGCTATCGGCAAGCAGCCAGCCTCAGAACGTCAGCCAAACCAGCCATGGCCGACGTTCCCGACCCTTTTCGAAGTTTCTTCAGCACACGAAGAATTCGGTGAGCGCAAATACCTTGCATCCACCGTTGAATTTGTTGGCGAAAACGGCAAGCTAACCGGCATCAAGGTGGCTGACACCGAATTCGTTGACGGCAAGCGCCTGCCAAAAGCTGGCACCGAAAGAATTCTGCCTGCTGACCTCGTTCTGCTCGCCCTAGGTTTCACCGGGGTAGAGGGCGACGAGCTAGCAGACCAGGCAGAAGTTGAAATCGATCGTCGCGGCAACGTGACTCGAAACTTGACCTACAGCACCAACCAAGACGGTTTCTTTGTCGCGGGCGATGCAGGTCGAGGCCAATCTCTCATCGTTTGGGCAATTGCAGAGGGTCGTGCCGCTGCAGCTTCAATCGATGAGTACCTCGAAGGCAAAACCGAACTGCCTTCACCAGTTAAACCAACAGACCGTCCACTGACTGTCTAACCCCCAAACCCTAATAGCCGGCTAGGGATTAAGCCGGCGAAAGAGCAGGAATAAATGAGACGCGCAAAAATCGTTGCGACCCTCGGGCCAGCAACATCAAGCTATGAGCAGATTCGCGCAATCGTTGAGGCTGGCGTTGACGTCGCCCGCATGAACCTAAGCCACGGCAGCTATGACGTGCACGAGGGCATCTATCGCACAGTGCGTCAGGTAGCAGCTGACACTGGCAAAGCAATCGGCATCTTTGTTGACCTTCAGGGTCCAAAGATTCGCCTTGGTCGTTTCGAAAACGGCCCAGTTATGCTCGAAAAGGGTGCAACTTTCAAGATCACCACCGATGAGATCCTCGGCAACGTTGACATCTGTGGCACAACTTTCAAGGGTCTGCCTGGCGACGTAAAGCCTGGCGACCTTCTGCTAATCGACGACGGCAAGGTTACCTTGAAGGCAACCGAAGTGACTGCAACCACTGTCACCACCGTGGTTGAAATCGCTGGCCCAGTTTCAAACAACAAGGGCATCAACTTGCCTGGTGTTGCTGTGAACGTGCCTGCTTTGTCAGAAAAAGACGAAGATGACCTCCGTTGGGCAATTCGTCTCGGTGTTGACATGATCGCTCTGTCATTCGTTCGCAACGCCAGCGACATCGTTCGCGTTCACGAAATCATGACCGAAGAGGGCAAGTTCTTGCCTACCATCGCCAAGGTTGAGAAGCCTCAGGCAGTTGACGCTCTTGAAGAGATCATTGACGCATTCGATGGCATTATGGTTGCCCGTGGCGACCTCGGTGTTGAGCTACCTTTCGAGCAGGTTCCACTAGTTCAGAAGCGCGCCATTGAACTTAGCCGTCGTTGGGCTAAGCCAGTCATCGTTGCAACTCAAATGCTTGAGTCAATGATTTCGGCATCACGCCCGACTCGCGCCGAGGCTAGCGACGTTGCAAACGCTGTTCTAGACGGCGCTGACGCTCTCATGCTTTCAGGTGAGACCAGCGTTGGCGAGTTTCCGGTTGAAACCGTTGCAGCTATGGCTCGCATCATCGAATCAACCGAAGAGAACGGCCTTGACCGCATTCCGGCTCTTGGCACCCGCCCACACACCCACTCAGGTGCAGTGTCGTTGGCAGCCGTTGAGATCGCTGAACT